>NZ_PJBO01000040.1:0-15797 GCF_002836425.1 Planomicrobium sp. MB-3u-38
TTTCTTATCTGCGCTGCTTTTTATTATGTCCAAATTATTAATTGTTGGCTTCATCCTTGCGGAGCACCGGGCGCGACCGCATATCGCTTTCAAAACGCGTCAGCAATTGTTCGCCTTCCAAGCCGTCTTCCAACAGTTCCGACAGCAAGCTTTCCGCATATTTGCGGCGGGCGCGTTTCAATGTGCCTTTCATCAGGACGGAAATATGATTGCCGATTTTTTTTACGGCATAAATACCGACTTCAAACGTGGCCGGTTCGTTTTCCGGATATGAAATGACGACTTTTACATCATAGATTTTCCCCGAATTCATCATCTGCTTGAATCTTTCTTCGTGTGACAGGTCCATCAGCATTTCGAGAACCCATGAACGATGGCTGTTCTCCTGGTTGATGATAATGCCGTCTTCAAGAGGGAAATTGATAATCTCCTCTTCATCGACAAGCCCCATCGACAGCATTTTAAAGGTCTTCATCTGTCTACCTCCCAAACAATCTTTTTTCCAGTATAGCATAGCCTGGAATTTCCGGGCGAATCCTCAAATAGTTTTGAAAAGCTTTTAAAATTCTTATTTGCAATTGTTATGCCAGGAGCAGGATAAGCCGTATCCGTAAGGAATAAAGAAGATATTTATTTTCATCAAGGATTGAAAAATCAAATATGACTGCCGGAAAACTCGTCAAATTCAGATTTTCGCCTTTTGCGTAAAATTCAGTTTATTTAGTATGCTGATTTTACCGAAAGGAGGTGAAAAACATGAATCAAGTCGGACTGGTAGGCAGGTTGACCAAAGATCCATCGTCACGGACATTAAGCGAAGGACGTGTACATACTACGTTCATCGTTGCTGTTTCCCGGAATTACAAGAACCAGAAAGGCGAGATTGAAAGTGATTTTGTGCTGTGTTCGACTTGGGGAAGGCCGGCAGTCAATGTCGCTAAGTTCTGTGTGAAAGGCTCGCTTGTTGCGATTTCGGGCAGACTTCAGTCCCGCCATTATGACAGGGAAGACGGAACCAGGGTCTACGTTACCGAAATTCTTGGTGATCAGGTGCGTTTCCTGGACCGAAGAAAAGCGCAGGAAGAAGCCGCCCCATTGCAGAAGGAACCTCAATCTGAAGCAGATTTTGATTTCCCTGTACCGGATGCGGAACCGGTTAACGCGTAATTCAAATTTGTAAATGGGAGGCACTTAGCCATGCCAAAAGACGTACAACAGCAATTGGAAGTGCATATGGAGCAGCTGATCCGCCTTACGGCTTTGCTCCATAGACGATTGGCAGAGGCGGAACGGGAGCTAAGTGAACTGAAGGAGCATTTCCGTTCCGCTACAAAAGTTTGAGGCAGTTGTTTCATTCAATGTTCAGAAGAGGGGAGCATGGAAGGGTGGGGACCCGACCATGCTCAAATTATAAAAAAAAGAAACTACATAATTCGTGCAAAAAAATTTTTTATCCCATGCTTATCCAAAAAAAGATGGACCCAAAAAGTATGGGTCCATCTCTTGCCTTAAGTTTGTCAGAGCTGTGCGGCTGCTTCCGCTTTTCTCGGTGTCCAGACTCCTGTGGCCCAGTTCTTCGGGTCATAAGCCAGCCCAGCTGCGAAGACATTAGCCGACGCTTGCGAGGCTAAGTCTTTGCGACGAAGCAGCGAAGCGATACAGGAGCATGGTTTTAAACTGCCCTCTTGCAGTAGAAATATTACTGTCTACGTGGTCTGTCTTATGCCTTTCAGAGCTTAACGGGCACAGTCGCTTTTCTTTATTGTCCAGACTCCAGCGGCCAACTCCTCGAGTCGTAAGCCACTTTGGCTGTGCGGCTGAAAAGATGCCGCTTCGCCAAATCGTCTTACGCTTGTCGGAGCTGAACGGCCGCTTCCGCTTTTCTACTTACAAAGAATAAGTGAACAGCTCTTTCAGCTCGTTGTCGGACAGCTCTGTCATCCACTGGCTGGACTGGATGAACTGCTCAGACATCGTCTGCTTCTGCGTCAGCAGCGAATCGATTTTTTCTTCGATGGTGCCGATCGTCACGAATTTATGGACATGCACAAATTGTGTCTGACCGATCCGGTAGGCACGGTCAGTGGCCTGATTTTCAACGGCTGGATTCCACCATCTGTCCGCGTGCAGGACGTGTGTTGCGGCAGTCAGGTTCAATCCGGTTCCGCCGGCTTTCAGGGACAGGATGAAAATCGGGAATTTGCCTTGCTGGAATGAGTTGACCAATGAATCCCGCTGGTTTTTCGGCATGCTGCCTGTCAGGAATGGCACTTCATGTCCATACAGCTCATTGATGGCCTGCTGGAGCAGGTGGCCCATTCCGATATATTGAGTGAAAATCAGGCATTGTTCTCCCCGTTCGGCAATTTCGCCGGCCAAGGTCACAATCCGCTCGAGTTTCTGGGAGCGGGGCAGAATTTCTTCCGCTGTCGTATAAGGCTCTTTCAAATAAAGGGACGGATGGTTGCATAATTGCTTCAACTTGCTGAGCATTTTCAGCACCAGGCCCTTTTTCTCGAAGCCGGTCAAAGTTTCCATTTTTTCGACGGTATCCTGAACCAGTCCTTCATAAAGGGCGGCTTGTTCAGGTGTCAGCGGGCAGTATTCAAGCTGCTCCTGTTTTTCAGGCAGATTCAATTGAAGCTCAGGATCTTTCTTCGTGCGGCGCAGCAGGAAAGGCTGGATGCGCTGGCGCAATTTATCCTTCGCTTCTTCCGAATCATCACGCTCGATCGGAATCATGAACGTTTCCTGGAATTGCTTGATGCGGTACAGATAGCCTTTATTGATGAAGTCGAAAATCGACCATAATTCAGAAAGACGGTTCTCAATCGGCGTCCCGGTCAGCGCAATATGATGCTGGCCTTTGAAACGGCGGATGGTGCGCGATTGTTTCGTGTACATATTCTTGATGTTCTGTGCTTCATCAAGCGTAATGCTGGTCCACGGAATGTCCTGCATTTCTTCAGCGTCGGACGAAGCGATGCCGTATGTGGACAACACCACATCAGGCTGCTCGGCTTCCAGGTATTGCGAGAATTCCTCCGCTTTCGGGCGAACTGGACCGTAATGCATATAGACTTTCAAATCAGGCGCAAAACGTTCAAGTTCTTTTTGCCAGTTGCCAAGTACAGAAGTCGGGCAGACGATCAGTGAAGGGTGCGCCTGTTTTTCCGAATGGACATGGAGCAGGTAGGCAATCAGCTGTACCGTCTTGCCGAGACCCATGTCATCCGCGAGGCAAAGACCGAATCCTTCTTCCCGCATGAATACGAGATAGTCGAAGCCTGTTTTTTGATAAGGGCGGAGCTCAGTATTCAGGTTTGCGGGGATCGCTGTTTCCGGCAGATCCCGCTTATCGAGCAGTTTATCCAATAAAACCTTCAATGATTTATTCAAATTGAACTCGACGAGCGGATCGTCTTCTTCAGCGGCCTCTTCAAGCATGATTTCCGGCACGTTCTGGAACAGCATGTCCTTGATCGTCCAATCGGCGTCATCCGCTTCGTCGATCATTTTGCGGAGCTGCATCAGTAGGTTGGAATCGACCCGTACCCATTCATTGCCGATGCGGATAAATTCCTTGTTCTCGGAAACGAGCCTTTCAAAATCCTGCATGCTGAGTTCGTGGCCGTTCAGCGAGAACTGCCAGTCAAAGCGGATGATCTGGTCGAGTCCGACAACCGATGCTTTCTTGGCGGGTGAATGGACATTGGCTTTCACGCGCACTTTCGATTCCTGTACAGCCTGGAGCCAGGACGGAATGGAAACTTCAATGCCGAATGCCTGAAGGATTTCCGTATCGCTGCGTAAAAATTCAAGAACTTGGGCATCTGTCCACTCTTCGTGATAAAGTTTCGTTTCATCGAAACCATCAACAGACGGGCAAAGGCTCAAAATCAGGGCTTGTTTTTCCGCTATTTCAGCGTGGCGGCTGCGCCATTTCTCAGGCAGCACCTTTTCAAGGGGCTCATCCATCCGCCGTTTGGAAGGTGTCCAGTAGACACTGCCGCGTTTGGAGCGGAGGACTACTTTGAATGACCAGTCCGGTGATTCATCCGGTTCACTCAATTGGACGGCGATTACATAATCATCTGCAGCTTCGAGACCATCCCAGCCCGTTTGCTGGATGAAATGCTGGATATACGGAAGCTGTGCAGTCGACAGGCCTTTTTGGCGAAGCTGCTGGCTGATGGTATCACTCAGGAACGCCTGGATATCGCTATCGCCATACTTGCTGTCGATAATGATATCGTCGCCGTCCACACTGACGTGATCCCATAAACGCGGATCGTTCAATGAATCCGATACTTTTTCGGCAAGCTGCAGCCAGGCGATATCTGTGTCTGTCTGGCCCTTGAAAGTGACATAATGATGGCCATTGCCGTTGAAAAGCCTGACAAAGTCGGCAGGTGACAGCACCAGGTCGAGACCATCCATTTCAGATTTCAAGCCGAAGAAACTGTCTTTGTCCATGAAATAAAGAAAAGGAGTCCAAATCTCTGGAGGTATGCGATTGCCGGTTTCATTGATGGCTTGAATCCGGAAGCTTTCTCCTTTGGTGACTTTTAAATAATAGATGCGGCTTCCTTCTGTCTGGAATTGAGTCATACCAAATTTCCTTTCTCAATCTCTTCCTGCAAGGCGCGGAGACGTTTATTCTGTGTCCGGATTTCTTTTATATAGGATTTCCAAAATTCCATTTGATCGCTCTTCTTGCAAGCGGATTTCATTTTCTTCCAGATTCGCACCGCCTGTTTGTAGCTGGCGCGGCTGCGGTCATCCAAATGGGCCATCGCGTAGCGGTGATAAAGCGGCAGCGCATAATCCGGCGCAGCTTCGTGCACTTCCTTCAATCCGCATTCTTCTGCGAAGTAGAGAGGAGAGTTATGCATATGGTGAAGTTCCGCCCATTGCTTGAAAAAGCCTTTTTCGATTAAATATGTGGAATAGGCGGGCAATCCGTAATGGCCGAATTGACGGAACAGATCTTCCCAATCCCTTTCACTCAAATGGATCAGGGAAAACAGCCGGCTTAATGTCCGGACATATTGATGGCGGTATTGTGTGTACAAGCCTTCGAATAGGAATGTCTTCACATGCGGCTTGACTGCCAGCAATATCACTTCAAGAGCCTGCTGGTTCTGTTCTTCTTCAGCTAGAATCGCCAGCTGGATCCAGTCATTGGCTTCGTTCGGCGTGATTTTTTTCAGCTCGAGCGGATCTTTCAGCAGAATGGCAAATAAGGCGATAATCCGCTCATCCGGCCGCGGGAAAGCTGCAAGCTCCTGTTTCCGCAACCGGTCATTCGTGAAAAGATTCGTCCAGAACAATTGATAGACCGTAAAACGCTGCGACGAAGAACCGTCTTTTATTGACGCAAAATCACGCACCATATCCCGCAGGTAGTCAAAAAAAGCATCCGATTCGAATGTCCGGTGCTGGCCGTGCAACTGGTCAAGCAGGTCACGGAGATCATGGAGTTCATCTTCGAACCAGGTTTTGAAGAAGGAATGGTGGACATCATTGGTGCCGGAGATATAGGTGCCCCAAACTTCGGATAATGAGATGAAGTGGGCATAGGCGCGGAAAAGCGTCTTCCATTCCCGTTCAAGAGGCACAAATGATAATGCATTCTTCAATCGGCCTTCATACATTTGTTCATAATAGAAATAATTTCTTGTCGTATAATCGGGGATCGGATCCCGCCAGACACTTTGGATCACTTTTCTCCATTGCTGCGGCGAACGTTTTTTGCCGATTGTGGACAGCTGTTCCTGTTCCTGTGCGCGCCAATCCGCCACCCATTGTGACAGCGAGCCGATTTTTTGGTATAAAGCAAAAATCACCGCCAGCCGGTGCCGGCACAGATCTTCCTGCGGGCAGGCGCAGACAGCTGTCAGTTTTTCGAAATTCATCACGACTTTAACGGAATGGGCATCTTTGACGATCGCTTCAAGAAGCAGTCTTTCTTCATTGAACGACTGGATTTGCACCCCGTCATGGCGCACTAAAAAGACTGCTTTTCGAACCATTTCCTCATCCGTCGCACGAGCGGGATTAAGGGACCTTTCGATAGCAGCCATATAATTGTGTATAGTCTCTTCATATTGTTGTGCCAGGGATTGAACCGTAGCCATTTGCATCGCCCCAAAATAAAACTTTCCTTCTATTATACTAGTTTCAGGCGGGTCCGTAAACGAAGAAGAAAAGTTGACGCCGGAACCCGGTTGTAAATATATTTTCAGAGAGAGTTCTTTTTTGAGGGAAGTTAGATTATACTGGATAAAGTGTAAGGCAAAATACCTACTAAATGTAGATGGGAGCAAAACCTTGGATAACGTATATGTATTGGAAATTCCTGATTTGCAGCAAGTTCTGAATCAGGAAGATATTGAGGTATGGGAACTTTTTTTATTGACTGCTGAAAAACGCTATGAAAAAATCCGCTTTCAGGTCTCCAGTGATGGAGGCTGCTATACGTTCAGGAATGTCGAGGCATGCAATGGTTTATTGGCGACAGTCCAAATTGATTTTGATCTCAAAAAAATCATTTTTGTCCAAGGTGAGTCCAACGATAAGGAGTTTGAAAGTTTCTTGTTTGACGCGCTGTCCCAGCTGTTCGTGCGGGTAAAGAAAGATCGGATCCAATTCCTGGCCACTTCAGGAAAATCAAAAATAAAAGGTTTCAGCACAAGAAGATAATTCTTGTGTTTTTTTAGTTACGAAATGGGGAATATATGATATGATTAACTAAACAGAATATTCTAAATTCAGAGAGGGGGGAACCGTCATGTTGCATGTCAAAATGATGAAGCCGTTCTATACAAAGAAAGAAGATCATCTTGTAAAATTCGTCTTTGCCTACCAGTACCTCTCAATTATGAAAGATGATGAATTATTCCATTTCATCCCGGTTGAAGGGAAAGAAATCGTAGTCAACACGAATACATTCCAGGTCGAGAATCTGTCTGAAGTATTTGTTTTCCAGAAAGGGAACCGGTTTATCCGTCTGCCGCTGTACCAACTTCTGCTTGTCTCTGATATTCATATGCATCTCCAATCCATCCTGCAAGGTGAAAGTGCGGGTATTGCAGAAATTCCTGATCAAGCAAGGACCGAAGCAATGGAAGCAATCGAATTCCTGGAACACGAGAATTTTGAACGAATGATCGATTATGCGCTCGAGTCTAGGGACGAAAGGATGTTCCAGGAACTTATGGCGCTACAACAGCTTAATGGAGGTCTGCCAAGTGAAGCCTGATACCAGTCTCGTGAAATTCATATTCAAATGACAGCGTCTGCCCGGCAAGAATCAGGGGAGGCGTTTTCATTTGCATACATATAATTTTGAACAGCAAAAACCCCGTTTCCTAATAATCCGGAAAAGGGGTTTTATGGTTTGTAAGTATACATGAGTCACCTCTACATCATTGTGAAAAAGTTGACGAACAGCATAACGACTGCTGAGCCACCAATTCCCAGTGCAAGATCTTCCCATCCCATTTCAAGTACTTTGTCGAAATTCATACCAATCCGCTCCTTTTGTCTTTTCTAAGTTTGTACAGAAGATCTTGCGTGTAAGCTATAAATTCTTAGTGGATTTATAACTTGTTTTCATTGTATTGAAAAATCAAATTCTTGTCATGATACTTTATTACTAAAAATTCTAAATAATTCAAATATAATAAGTATTAATTGTATTGGGTAATTATGCACGATGGCGCCAGCTTGAAGAATGGAGGGGGCATTGCTATATTGGAAAGAAGTAAATTCGGTATGGCATCCGAGCTGATAGATAATATGAAAGTTTTAATTATAAATCTCTTATTCGTTTTAGATGAACGGTGAAAGAAATCTTTTAAGATATGGAGCAAAACAGCGAAGACTCCCAGGCGACCAAGTGAAGTGCTGAGATCCACTCGGGCGAAGTGTAACGAGCAAGAGTTAGCTCAGCGCAAGCAGCCAGGAAAGCGAAGCTGTTTTGCGGAATATCGGTTACTGCAAAGTTCAATTTAATTAATACAAAAGAGGAGTAGATACAGATGCGGACATTACCGAAACGATTGAAAAAAGGCGATACTGTAGGCATCGTCGCGCCTTCCAGCCCGCCGGACCTGGAGAATTTGAAACAGGCGCTGCCTTTTCTTGAAGGGATGGGCTTGAAAGTGAAGATGGGCAAATCCGTGGAAGCGAAGCAAGGCTATCTGGCGGGAACTGACGAAGAGCGGTTGGCGGATCTGCACGCCATGTTCGAAGACACCGAAATCGCGGGCATCATTTGTGCGGGAGGCGGATACGGAGCCGCCCGCTATACGGAACGCGTTGATTTTGCGTTGATCAAGGAAAATCCGAAAGTCTTCTGGGGTTATTCGGATATCACGTTTTTACATACAGCGATCGGACAGTATGCGGAACTTGTAACTTTCCATGGCCCCATGCTTGCATCCGACGTTGGGAAGGAAGAATTCCATGAACGCAGCGGCCGCATGTTCGGGCAATTATTCGCGCCTTTCGAGCTTCATTATGACGAAGGGATTTCCACATTGACTCCACTCAGCAGAGGGGTGGCGCAGGGTGAATTGGTCGGCGGCAATCTGTCTTTATTGCGCAGCAGCATCGGAACAAAATTCGAAATTGATACGAAAGATAAGATTTTATTGATTGAAGATACGAATGAACAGCCGTTCGAGGTTGATGAGATGTTGAATCAGCTGAGGTTGGCACGGAAATTCGAAGGACTGGCTGGAGTGGTGATCGGCGATTTCAAGAATTCCGATCCGAAAAAGCCGGATGAATCGCTGAGCCTCGATCAGGTTTTTGACCATTATTTCAAAGATCTCGGCATTCCGGTTGTCAAAGGCTTTAAAATCGGCCACTGCGAACCGCATTTCTCTGTGCCTCTCGGAGTGATGGCAAGACTTGACGCCCATGAAATGACATTGACAATTTTGCCGGGAGTCGAATGAAACGATAATTTTTAATCGGGGATGAAAAGGGGAATGGGAATGATGCAGACACAATCGACTCTCTGGGTATGCCGTGTACCGGTGGCAACGGTCTGGAATGCGCCGGATAAAGCGCGGGATATTGATGCGGAAGGCCTTTCGGCAGAGGGGCGCATCAATAATTGGATAGAAGCGATGAACGCGGAACAGACGCGCGACCTCATGGAAAGTGAAAGAGTTGAAACACAATTGCTGTACGGAGAACCGGTTGAGATTGATGAAATTAGTGATGGATGGGCAAAAATTACGGCGACCTGGCAGCCGAGTGGCAAAGATGAGCGCGGCTATCCGGGGTGGGTGCCGGTTGCTCAATTAGAGGAAGTGGAGCTGATTCGGGAATCCGGCTTTGTCCGCGTAATTACGATGCACGCGCAGCTATGGACGGTGGATTTTAAGCCATTGGCCACCATTCCTTTTAACGCCTTGCTCCCTATTAAAGAAACCGGCGAATATGTCCGTGTCCAGACACCGGATGGAGACGCCTTCATCTCAGGGAACCAGGTGGAAATCGTATCGCAGTTCCAGGATTCAATGATAGGGACAGGCAGGAATATTGCCGAGTCGGCTGAGGAATTTCTGAACCTGCAATATTTCTGGGGCGGCATGTCGAGCTATGGCTATGATTGTTCGGGACTGACATTCAATATAATGAAAGCGAACGGCATCCGGATTTCCCGTGATGCCGGCGACCAGGCTTGGGAAGGAAAAGCGGTGGACCAGCATTCACCGGAAAGCTGGTGGAAGGGAGATCTTTTATTTTTCGCCGATGATAACGGGCGCGCAGCGGTACGCCATGTTGGCATCTATTATGGCAATGGATTGATGGTCCATTCTCCGACAGCCGGCAAAGCGATTGAAATCATTGAAATTGCCGGCACCAAATATGCGAATGAATTATGTGCAGTACGCCGTTTTACTGAAATACAAGAATAATATATTCATTTTGACAGGAACATTCCCAGAGTCAAAAGATGATATTTTCATGTATTTATGATATAATAAATAGATATTGTTTCTAAAAGAGAGGCGTGGATAACAATGGCATTCCAACCACATGAAAAAGAAGTATCAGAATTCGTAGCGGCCCGCCGCATCGGAGAATGGATTTCCTTTACCCGTAATGGCGTTGACGTCAATGGCACCATCTTTAAAATTATGGACAACTCGGTGATTGTTGAAATTTCACCTGAAGATGCAAAAGAAATTGGTGCAGCTTCTAATATGACCGTGATCTCACATAAGAAATATACACCAATCGAGTAAGTTAGCTGAAACTCCCGCCGCGTGCGGGAGTTTTTTCTTTGCAAATTTTCGGGTGGGAGGCACCGGAACAATTCTGATAATATATTTTTTGAAAATTGTACCAGTCTTAGCATTCCAAAGTCCATCGGTTTTTGGTAAAGTAAGGGAAGGTTCACATACGCGGAAGCGCAATCGCCATGAAGGGAATAAGGCCTTATGATATTCGATTTTAAGTTCTGGCATTATTTCGCCAGACAGGGACAACTGATACATAATCTTGAGAATTCAGAAATGCGCCATTTCAATAAGCGGCTCGGTTGGATATTTGCCCTTGGCGTCCTTCTTTTTGCGCTGCGGGAAATTTGGGGCATGAACAGCGCATCCCTGACACCGTATCTGGTGGCGGGGGACATGGATACTTATACACTTGCCCGCTGGACTTCTCTTGCCGGTACCTTGATCTGGGCAGGAGTCTATTTAGCTTTTCATACATACGGAGCGGCGTTCCTGTTCAGCCGCATTTTAAAAGCTCCGTGGCGTGCGGCGCTGGTCATGCAGACTTATGTGACAGCTATTCTGGTTATTGAAAAAGTCTTGCTGTTCTTCCTGTTCGCGGTGCTCGGCTACACTACATATTTATCAATATTTTCATTCGGCCCGTTGGCGGCCATGTTCTTTAATCATTCATTTATCATTCTTTCCTTCAATCAATTAACGGTTTTCACATCGCTCATCATTGCCATCCAATACCGCTTCCTGCGCAATTACGTGAAATTTTCACCGAAATTGCTGCTGTTTGGCCTGATCCTGCTGCATGTTCTGATCGCGCTGGCAATCGGAGCATTGAGTTTTGTGCCGCTTGCCGACATGATCGAAGGCTTTACGGAAGGAGTGGTTCCGGGTGAATAAATACTTTATGATCGGCTTATCCGTCGCCATCACCGCTTTTTTGGCAATCAATGCAATTTTATTGTTCAGCGATAAAAGCATTGTGCCGAAAAAACTCTATGTTAATGAATACGAACGTGCATATACCAGCAGCTACACAGAAAAAATGCCGAAAGAGGCAGTCACAGCGCCACTTGCTGCTACGGAAATTTTCATCCAGGATTCGGATGCCGTCGAACAATGGATCATCAATGAAGGCGATTATGTCGAAGCCGGCACTGAACTGGCGCTGCTGAATGAAGCGGAAAGTGAAGAACAGCGTGCGATCTGGGAAGCGGAAGAAGACGCGCTGAACGATGAATTGAGTGAAGTCCGCACCGTTTTGAGAGATCTTGAAACGGCGCAGTCCCGCCAGTCGCGTCCGACTACAGGCTCTTCATCCAACAGCGATACAACAACGACGCCAAACGGTGATACTGTTGAACTCGACGTGAATGTTCAAATGGAAGTCGAAGTTCCGCAGGACGGTTCTTATGCAGCGGGTATTGCGGAAGCAGAACAGCGCATCGCCACGCTCGAAACCCAACTCGCGGTCATTGAAGCCCAATTGGAACAAAACATGGCAAAACCTGCGCTCATCAGTCCAATTGAAGGTGTCGTAGGCAAAATCGATGCGGGCTCAACTCCAATGAGCATTGAAATCTATTCGAGCGAAAAACTGTTCATGACCTACCTTATCGAAGAAGAATGGCTTGAAGTCAATGTCGACGACCGTGTCTTCCTGCATGTCGACGGCATCGCACAGGCAATGCCTGGCAAGGTTTTGCGGAAATCACAGCTGCCGGCGGACAATTCGAAGTGGCTCGACGCCTACCGCGCTCTTGATCCGGCAGACCAGAACAATCCGATTGCGATCTACGAAGTCCTCATCATGACGGAAGAACCGATTACGGATGCCGTGCCTTATGGCAAAACGGCCAATGCGTCCATCATCGTCAATGAAGCGGCGGATGCCGTCGCCTTGAAAGACGCCTGGATTTTTGACCGCTACAACGGCACAGGCAATGTTTTCATGTTGAATGAAGAAGGACGTGCGGAAGCGGTGCCAGTCACCATCGCGTTCGACCTCGACGGCAATGCCGTATTGAGTGAGGGCGTAGCGCCGGGTACCACGGTGTTCGACAGTGAAATCCTGAGAAGATTCGCATCAGCACCACAGGCGTTCCTGCCGTTCCCGAGCATCCAGCCGGACCTCGAGCATGCGAAAAATACGTATTGGCGCAAATATGTTGAATATTTATTAGCGAGATAATTTTTGGACCCGGGAGCGGCTGCTTCTGGGTTTTTTGTTTGGTGGAGGTTCGTTGTTGGATTGAGTGGTTTTAGTGTCATATAGCGGAGGTTTGGTGTCGTATAGATTGCTTTTGGTGACGTATAGCGACGGTTTGTTGCCATATAGCAGATTTTACTTAACGTGCAGATTTTTCGTGCGGGTTTCATCGAAAGAAAAGTGCATTCGAATGGAAAGCAGTCCGCTGCCGGCGGACTGCCCAGTGGGCGGCGCTTCGGCCGCCGCCCGATCTTGGCAGATAGTGGGTTAACTCATAGAGGTGAAGTTCTATCTTATGATTTTGGATGGGTATCTTATGATTTCGCATTTCTATCTTACGTTTTTCGATTTCTATCTTACGGTTTGGGGATTTTATCTTACGAATCTAATTTTCGAAAAGCTCCCATCAAAAGAAAACAACTATCCAAAGTAAAAGGACAAAAATCACCACACACCATTATTCATTCTAGAAAATAATGGTACGATAAGAAAATGATAGGTACAGAAATGGAGTGGGAAAGATGAACGGAACGGATTGGCGGTTTAAGATTGCCCACCGGGAAGCGCTGATCGGCGTTGGGTTGGCGCTGTTCAATTTTGTTTGGTGGTTTGGCTTCGCTTATGGCATGGGTTCGGCGCCGGTGGAAGAATATACCTATGTCTTCGGGCTGCCGGCATGGTTCTTCTACAGTTGTGTAGTGGGGTTCCTGGTGATCGCGCTACTCGTGATTGTCATTGTGAAATTCTTTTTTGTAGAAGTGCCGTTTGACGAGGAAGAGGAGGAGAAACGATGAATTATGCTGTTTTGATTCCGATGATCGTCTTTTTGATCCTCATCTTTTTTATCGGCTATTGGTCGAGCCGCAAGCTGGCGTCGTCATCGAACTTCATCGCTGACTATTTCCTTGGCGGCCGTGAACTTGGCGGCTTTGTGCTGGCGATGACGATGGTCGCGACTTACGGCAGTGCGTCGAGTTTCCTGGGTGGTCCCGGAACAGCTTATACCATGGGCTTTGGCTGGGTACTGCTGGCGATGACGCAAGTGGTCACTGGCTATTTTGTGCTGATGATTCTCGGCAAGAAATTCGCCATCATGGCGCGCCGTTATAAAGCGGTGACGATGATTGATTTCCTGAAAGCTCGCTACGACAGCAAAGCCGTGGTTTTATTGTCTGCGTTAAGCATCATCATTTTCCTGTTCTCCGCCATGGCTGCGCAGTGGATTGGCGGTGCACGGCTGATCGAATCGCTGACCGGGCTGTCGTACAACTCGGCGTTATTCCTGTTTGCGGTGTCCGTGCTGGTGTACGTCACCATCGGCGGATTCCGCGCGGTTGCGCTGACGGATGCCGTGCAGGGCGCGGTCATGCTGATCGGTACACTGATCCTGCTCGTTGCGGTCATTGTCGCGGGCGGCGGGATTCCGAATATCGTCCAGGATTTAATCAATGAAAACCCGAATCTCGTAACGCCTTATGGTGCCGAAGGTAATTTGTCAGCGGCTTATGTGTCGTCCTTCTGGATCCTGGTCGGCGTAGGCGTCGTCGGCTTGCCGCAGATAGCGGTACGGGCGATGTCCTATAAAAACTCACGCTCGATGCACCGCGCACTGATCATCGGGACGCTCGTCACCGGTATCATCATGCTCAATATGCACTTGATCGGCGTATTCGCGCGCCCGATCCTGCCAGGCATCGAAGTCGGCGATAAAGTCATTCCGCTGATTGCGCTGGAAACGTTGCCGGCATGGCTAGCCGGAATTGTGCTCGCTGCACCGATGGCGGCCATCATGTCGACCGTCGATTCGCTGCTGTTGATCGTCAGTTCCTCAATTGTCCGCGACGTCTATTTGAATTACATAAAACCGGAAGCGGAATTGAAAACCATCAAACGCATTTCGTTCGGCGTAACGGCTATGCTCGGAATCGGGGTCTTCCTGTTGGCGCTCGACCCGCCGGACTTGCTGATATTCCTGAATTTATTCGCGTTCGGTGGCTTGGAAGCCGCCTTTATCTGGCCGGTCGTGCTCGGGCTTTACTGGAAATGGGGCAATAAATACGGGGCCATCGCCTCGATGATTACAGGGATCGGCACCTATGTCGCGCTGCATTTCTATAACCAGGAATATGGCAACCTGCTCGGCGTCCACACCGTGACGTTTCCGGTGCTGCTGTCGCTGGTGGCGTTCATCGCATTCAGCCTGCTGGTCGGGCGAAAAGCTTATGATTATGCGGGATAGATATTTACAATCAAGCTGACAGGGCGTAAAATGAATATTTATTCGAAACCCGAAAGAAGGCATGACTGGATTGAAGCAATGGAAAGTATACATGATCCTGACAGGCGTCATGATCGTTTGGGGATTTAACCTCGCAACAGTTAAATATATGGTCGAATTTGTCGGCCCTGTCACGTTGACCGCCTTCCGGATTCTCCTTGCAGGCGTTTCAGTCTTCGTCATCCTCGCGTACTTCCGTCTGCTGCGCTGGCCAACACGCGTCGATTGGAAATACATCCTGCTCGGCTCGTTGTTGAATGTCGTCTCGCATCATTATTTCCTGTCGAATGCGCTGACTTTGACCACCGGCACAAACGCCGGCCTGATCCTGGGAACGGGTCCGATGCTGACGGCGGTGCTGGTGTCGCTGATCATGCGCAATTATCCCTCGCGCCTGCAATGGCTCGGTGTCATCATCGGCCTCGCCGGTGTCGTCATCACCGTGCGCGTCGGCAGCGGTCCGACGAGCGGCATGAATATCGGCGACCTGTTCGTCTTCATCTCGATCCTGACCCAGGTGCTCAGCTATATCGTCATCGCCAACGCGGCGAAGAATCTCGATCCGCGCCTGATGACCGGCTATATGTTCATCACCGGCAGCATCGTGCTGTTCCTCATCTCGCTTGTGCAGGAGCCGGGCGGCATGGCGGCATTTGCTGAAGTTCCGCCGCGGTTCTGGCTGGCCTTTTTCTTCTCCGCGGTCATCGGCACATCCATCGGCCACATGCTCTATAATTACTCGATTGGACAAGCCGGCCCGACGAAAGCGGCCATCTTCATGAATCTCAATACACTGTTCTCACTGGTCGCCGCGGCCATCATTCTGAACGAAACCATCCTGCCTGGCCACTTGGGTGGCTTCGTGCTGATTGTCATCGGCGTCTTGTTCGGTTCCGGTGCGGCAGAGGATTTGCTCAATAAAAGAAGGAGACGGTTCAGCTGATGCTGGATCGTTTTTTTGTGGGTGAGTGGAGGGATAGTGTCGTATAACTGTGATTTAGTGCCGTATAGATTCTATTTGCTATCGTATAGCGAAAATATGCTTACGTAA
>NZ_PJBO01000041.1:0-15186 GCF_002836425.1 Planomicrobium sp. MB-3u-38
ATCAGCTTCTTTTTCCATTATTAATTGTTTGGTGTATAATCGACACCTGGTGAATAGGTATTCCCTGCATTCCATAATAAAAATTCATCTATGCCATTGTCATTTAGAGCTTTGATCTGTGCTTCCACTTCAGCTTTCCCATAGTTCAGGTAATTGCCTGCGCCAAGATATGAAGCTGTAAAATCCTGAAGCCATGGCCGTGAAACTGGCGGATCTTCAAGTTCACCCAATTTGGCATTCTCGACTTTTGCATATTCAGCTACCAATTTATACGGTTCAAGATCAGGTTTTGCAATTCCAAAATATGACGTCCAGTGGCTTGGATAGATCATAGAAGAAATTACGTCAACATTCTCAGAAATCTTAGAGAAGTTCTGGCCAATGCCCGGCGCTTCCGGCAACGTTGCCGAATAACCGAAGATATCAACAGACACTTCCACATCATAAGGCTCCAATTGTTCATGAGCGTACGCTACGAAGTCCGTTACTGCATCTACGCGGCGCTGCACATTATCATAGTCGTCTCCATCGTACTCACCTTTTGAATACTCCAGAGTGTCTGCACGGTTTTCAAAACCTTCAGGGAAACGGACATAGTCAAACTGAATTTCCTTAAATCCAAGTTTAGCCGCTTCAATTGCGATATCAACGTTGTAATCCCAAACTTCTTTCATGAATGGATTGACAAAAGCTTCTCCTCTTCGGTTCTTCCAAACCTGACCGCCTTCTTTAAACGACCATTCCGGCTTGCTTTCTGCCAATGCCGAATCCTTGAATACGACGACCCGTGCTATAGGATAGATTTCTTCCTGCTCCAAACGTTCAAGCATTGCGCGTGGATCTTTGATATACGGCTGACCGATTCCAAACTCAGCCAGCTCAGAACCTTCTTCAGGTTCATAAGTCAAATAGCCGAAATCCTCTTTGATATCAATGACCATCGCGTTCAAATCTGTTGTATTGACTAAATCGATCAGACTGTCAAAACGGGCGCCACCTGCAGAATGGCCTGTGACGAATATTCCACGGACAGCATCCGGATATTCAAATGTAAGACCGGAACTGTATCTGAACAATTGCGAACTCGACAGTACTTCAGAATTTATTTCAATAGCATTGTATGTACGTGTGGTAAAATCCTCCGCTTTTTCTTCTGCTGCCATAACGGGAGCTGTAGCCAATCCACTAAACAATAAAGCGGTAGCTGCTGCTAAACGTATTTTCTTCATATTCGACTTAACATCCTCTCAGTTGTCTTTCTTATTCCATTTTATCATCATTTTGACAAATTGAAACAAAAAAATAGCAATACCACAATGTGGCATTGCTAAATTTTTTATACTTTTAGAGAACCAGCTTTCAAAGCTTCAAACTCACGTTCAGAACAATCCACGAAATGTCCGGGAGTGATTTCTCTCATACGGACATCCTCGCCTTCTGCATAATTGTGGGTAGCCGGATCGTAAGATTTACGGATGCGGTTGCGCTCGTAGTTCGGATCTGGAAGCGGAATTGCTGAAAGCAACGATTGTGTATAAGGATGCATCGGATTGTTATAAAGATCTTCTGCTGGTGCAAGTTCCACCATTCTGCCGAAATACATAACAGCGATGCGATCAGAAATATATTTAACCATTGAAAGGTCATGGGCGATGAATAAATAAGTGAGCCCTTTTTCCTTCTGCAAATCTTTCAGCAAATTGACGACCTGTGCCTGAATGGACACATCAAGAGCTGAAATCGGCTCGTCAGCGATGATGAAATCCGGATCTACTGCAAGTGCCCGGGCAATTCCAAGACGCTGTCTTTGTCCACCGGAGAATTCATGTGGATACCGGTTGGCGTGCTCTTTGTTCAACCCTACAGTTTCAAGCAGGCTGAAAACCATCTGCTCGCGTTCTTTCGAGTTTTTAGCCAATCCGTGAATATCAATGCCTTCTGCAATGATATCCATGACTTTCATCCGCTGGTTCAATGAAGCATAAGGATCCTGGAAAATCATCTGCATTTTGCGGTTGAATTTCTTCAGATCTTTTTTGGACTTCTTGCCGTGGACATTTTCACCTTCATACAATACTTCACCATCTGTTGCGTCATATAGACGGATAATGGAACGTCCGGTAGTGGATTTCCCACAGCCAGATTCACCAACAAGTCCAAGAGTTTCCCCTTTATAGATATCGAAAGAGATGCCGTCGACAGCCTTCACTTCATTGGCTTTGCCAACATTAAAATACTGTTTCAAATTTTTGATTTCAAGTAATTTTTCAGCCATCAATTTGCGCTCCCTTCATAATAACGGCTTCCAGGGAACTTTTTCATTCTTTCTATGACACTCACCGGCGGCTCAACTTGCGGAGCATCCGGGTGCAGTAGCCATGTGGCAGCCATATGAGTATCAGTGATTTTAAAGAATGGAGGATCCATTTCCATATCAATCTTCATCGCATATTCACTGCGCAGAGCGAACGCGTCCCCTTTAGGAGGATCCAATAGATCTGGCGGTGTTCCTGGAATTGCGTAAAGTTTCGCATCTTCAGTATCCAATGAAGGCATAGAACTTAACAAGCCCCATGTATATGGATGCTGCGGGTTATAGAAAATTTCATCCACAGTCCCGATCTCAACGATTTTGCCTCCGTACATGACCGCTACACGATCTGCAACATTCGCGACAACCCCAAGGTCGTGTGTGATGAAGATGATAGATGTATCGATTTTTTTCTGAAGGTCTTTCATCAGCTCAAGGATCTGAGCCTGGATTGTAACATCAAGCGCTGTAGTCGGCTCATCTGCAATGAGAATCTGCGGATTACAAGCAAGTGAAATAGCGATTACGATACGCTGGCGCTGTCCACCGGAAAATTGGTGCGGATATTGTTTCATCCGCAATTCCGGTTTTGGCATGCCCACTAGTCGTAAAAGATCGATAGCAACTTTACGGGCTTCAGATTTACTGATTTTTTGGTGCTTCAGTAAAGGTTCTGTGATTTGGCGTCCAATTGGCATTGTTGGATTCAATGATGTCATCGGATCCTGGAAAATCATCGAAATATCTTTACCGCGGATTTTCTGCATTTCTTTATCGGATAGTTTTGTCAGGTCTCTTCCACCGAACAAAATCTCTCCATTTTTAAATTCAGCTGAACTCTCAGGCAATAAACGCATGATGGATTTCGTGGTTACAGATTTACCTGAACCCGACTCACCAACGATTGCTAAAGTTTCACCTTTATATAGATCAAAATTTACACCTCGTATAGCTTTTACTTCCCCGCCAAAAGTGTTAAAGGAAAGTTCGAGGTCTTTCACTTGTAGAATTTTCTCCATCTTCGGCTTTCCTCCTTAATCTTTCATCTTAGGATCGAGGGCATCGCGCAATCCATCACCGATCAAGTTGAATGCGATCATGATTAAACTAAGTACGAATGCCGGGATCGCCAAGATATGCGGCTGATACTGGATTAGTTTATAACCGTCATTAATGAGCGTTCCAAGTGAAGCGTCCGGAGCCTGCAGCCCCAGTCCGATAAAGCTAAGGAATGCTTCAAAGAAAATAGCTCCTGGAATCGTAAACATTGTGTTGATGATAATTACACCCAATACGTTAGGCATTAAATGCTTCCAGATAATGCGTCCGTCAGTGGCACCCAATGTGCGGGCAGCCAAAACGAATTCCTGTGTTTTGTATTTAAGCACTTGTCCACGGACGACCCGTGACATACCGGTCCAACCGGTTATGGTCAGAGCGATGATGATGGCCAGAATCCCTGGGTCCATGATCATGATGAAAAGGATTACGACAACAAGGTTTGGTATACCTGTTAAAATCTCAACGATACGCTGCATAATATCATCGACTCGTCCGCCGAAGTAACCTGAGATCCCGCCGTAAATGACGCCGATCAACATATCGATAGCCGCTGCGGCAAATGCGATGAATAATGATACTTGCGTACCTTTCCAAACACGAGAGAACATGTCGCGACCAAGTCCATCAGTACCGAACCAATAGTTTTGGTCAACGTTCTTCATTTCATACAAATCCACTTCTTTACCGCCAAGTGTACCAACACCATCGAAAATTCCAAGATTTTCAATCACCGGAATCTTCGGCGGCAGGTTTGCGTGTGTAATCGTTTGTGAGTTTGGTGAATAAGGGCTGATGACCGGGCCCAGTAATGCCATGATGACGATCAAACCAAACAGGACCAAACTGAATATGGCACCTTTATTCTTTTTAAGTCTGCGCCATGCGTCCTGCCAGAAGCTGACACTTGGTTTTGAGATGCGTTCTGCCTGCTGGGTGTCTCTTGGTATTCTGTCAAAAGACCCTTGAGGCAATTTTTCATAGTTTTGAGTCATTAACTCTTACCTCCTGAAAGACGGATACGAGGATCAATAATACCGTACATGATATCGACAATAAGAATTACTAGGATCAGGAATACTGAGAAGAAGATTGTAGTACCCATGATGATCGAGAAGTCACTGACCATGATCGATTTTACAAACTGTTCACCGATTCCAGGAATTGCGAAAATTTGCTCTACAACTAGCGAGCCAGTCAAGATACCGACAGCCATCGGTCCAAGGACTGTAATCAAAGGAATCAAAGCATTACGGAACGCGTGCTTGAAAGCAATCTCGGAACCGCTTGCCCCTTTGGCTTTTGCCAATGTAATATAATCCGAACTTAATACTTCGATCATTTCTGTTCTGATGAAACGCGCTGCTGTAGCAAGCGGGAACATCGCTAATGCAATCGATGGAAGGACACTGGACATGAATCCGTCTTTCCACAAAGCAACCGGGAACCAACCCAATTTCAAGCCAAGGAAATATTGAAGCATTGACGCAAATACGAATGATGGTATAGAAATACCGATTATAGCCACCACTGTGCTGGAATAATCAACCCATGTATTTTGCCTTAACGCAGCAATCATTCCTAACAAAATGCCAAGCACTGTACCCAACAACATCCCTTGGAAACCAATTTGTGCGGACGGACCCATACGACTTAAAATAACGTCGGTAACATCTGCGCCTTTAAACTGGTTAATCGAAATACCAAGATCGCCTTGAACCAGGCCGAACATATAGTTGAAATATTGTACCGGAAGGGGGTCGTCCAGACCGTACCTTGCTTCTACGACTGCCCTTTGTTCTGGAGATAATTTATCTGCGGAAGCGATAGGGGAACCTGGTAGTATCTTCATCAAGAAAAAAGTGAATGTGGCAATCAACGCCAATGTAATCACCATATATATTATCCGTTTGCCAATATATCTTGCCATGTTGCACCTCCGAAATAGAATACTTCTATTATATAAGCTCTGTTATTCCTTGGAAACAAAAACTTATTTTTTTCAAATTTAGCAGAAAAGGGTTAATTTTCGGTGAACTTTCCTACATTAGAAAAGAGAGTATATCGAGCTAAAGTAGCGATATACTCTCTTTCTATTTGGTTTTAGAACCGTGGCTTCAGATTAAATTATTCTTTGCCTGAAATGAAAGCCCATTTGTAGCTGTAATCTCCACCGAATGGGTGAGAGATGATGTTTTGTACATATGGTTTTTGAAGAGCCATTGTAGCACGTTGGTAAATCGGTGCGATAGCAGCATCTTCTTCAATCAGGATTCTTTCAGCTTCAGCCATAGCTTCCCAGCGAGCTGCAGGATCTTGAGCTAGTTCGCCTTTAGCCTGTTCAACTAAGCTGTCGAATTCTTCGTTAGAATAAGACATCAAGTTGTGTGAAGCTCCAGTAACGAACAAGTCAATGAAAGTCATTGGATCCTGATAGTCAGGGCCCCAACCAGAGTTTTGCATATCGTAGTCCTGTGCTTCGTCAAGTTCAAGACGAACGCCAAATGGTACAGCTTTCAAGTTTACAGTCAAACCTTCAAGGTTAGTTTCCATTTGTTCTTTCAAGTAAGCGTCCATTTTACCAGCCAATTCGCTGTCGCCGCCAAGCAGTTCAAGAGTTACTTCAGTTTGGCCGATTTCTTCAAGGCCAGTAGCCCAGAATTCTTGTGCTTTTTCAACATCAAAGCCAGTCAAGTCGCCGTTGATTTCACGGAAATCAGCGCCGTCTTCTGAGAATGTGAACTCAGTAGGAACAAGGTAGTTAGCTGGTAGTGAACCGTTAGCCAATACTACGTCAACTAGATCTTGCTTGTTGAAAGACATAGAAATCGCTTTACGGATGTTTTCGTTTGCAAGTGGTGTTTCTTCACCATTGCGTTCTTGGTTGAATTTCAAGTAGAACAAAGTTGGTTCAAGTTCTTTTACAACTTCTGGATCATCAGCATATTGCATTGCGAATTCACCAGATAGTCCAGCGCGGTCTTTCTCGCCAGATTGGTAAAGGTTTAGAGCTGTAGATGTTTCTTTAACAACGTCAACGTTGATAGTTTCAAGTTGAACTGTTTCAGCATCCCAGTACTCAGGGTTTTTCTCCATAGACCAAGTCAAGCCAGTGCCATCCCAGTTAGTAAGTATGAATGGACCGTTGTAAAGCAAGTTATCAGAGTTAGAAGCGTAGTCGTCGCCTTTTTCAGTAACGAATGCTTCGTTCTGTGGATAGAAAGTTCCGAAAGCCATCAATGACATGAAGTATGGAGTTGGACGCTCAAGCGTTACCACTAGAGTTTTTTCGTCTTCTGCAACTACACCAAGTTCTGATGGGTCAGCGCCTTCTGATACTTCAGTAGCGCCTTTGATCGTGCCAGCCATCATGTAAGGTCCGTAAGGAGATCCTACTTCAGGGTCTAGCGCGCGTTTCCAAGCAAATTCGAAGTCTTGTGCTGTAATCGGTGTACCGTCCGACCAGTTAGCATCACGCAATTTGAACGTGTAAGTCAAGCCGTCTTCAGAAACTTCAGGTTCAGCTTCTGCTAGAGCAGGAATTGCAACATTCTCTTCGTTCAAGCGGAATAGACCTTCGTTTACGTTGTTCAAGATGTTGAATGCTACAGAATCTTCAGCGATAGCTGAGTCCATTGATGGAATTTCTGCACCTTCAACCAGGTTAAGTACTTGTTCTGCATCAGGCTCGCCTGTTGCTTCTCCAGATCCTTCTCCTTCAGGAGTTTCAGTTTCTGGTGATTCTGTTTCTGGTGTTTCAGTTCCTTCTTCAGTTTCTTCTCCGCCGCCACATGCAGCTAGGAAGATGCTGAGAACAAGAACTAGGCCTAGTAGCCAAAATAACTTGCTGTTCTTCACTTAGTTGACCCCCTTAAATTTTCTGAAAAATTGGTACACTGTTTATTATACATATTATTTTTAGCCTGTACAGCGTTTTTTTTATATTTAATCTGCGATTGTAATAATAGTGTGACATTTATTACAAAACAAATCGCGTGAATATTACGTTTGTAAGCGTTTTCTTATTTGAAAATTTTGTAGATTTTTTTTGATTTTTTTTCCGTTTCCATCTACAATCATCTAGAGGAGAGTGCGAAATTGAAAAAAATACTCATGTGGATTTTACTTGTTCAGGCTGTAATTTTCCTGACCATCTTTATACGTCCAGAAGACTTATCTCTTTTGTCCTATATCAACACATCATTTGTTTATGGTGGAATCCTGGTTTTCTTCGGTGCTTGGATCTTCGTCGTGCAAACTGGCGCTTTCGATATTTTCACGATGAGCATGCGCAAATTTTATCGGCGGAAAAGCACATTGGAGGATGATGAAATGCGGCTTCCTTCCGAAGTCATCCCATTCTCGGCTGCCCCACTGCTTATTATCGGCCTGGTCACCATCCTGATGATGAGCATTTCCTTGCTGGTATATGAATTATAATATTGCAATCCATTTCTTGCTTATACTATAATAAGAACAATATATCAGGCGTTGAGAAAGAAGAGTAAATGTATTTCCTTCTATAATAGAGAGTCTGTGGCTGGTGGAAACAGATGGAGGGGTGCATTGAATGGGCTTTCGAGCTGAGCGGGTGAAATTCGAAGTATCCTGCTCCGTCATCTTCACGTTATGAAGAAGAGTGGCCGGAAACGGCAACTAGGGTGGTACCACGGAAACACAGCTTCGTCCCTTTGCAGGGATGCATGCTGTGTTTTTTTATTTTGAGGAGGAATTTGGATGAACAGAATTTTTTCAGGCGTACAGCCTACCGGAACTGTAACACTCGGGAATTATATCGGAGCGTTCAAGCAATTTACAGAGCTTCAGGAAGAGTACGATTGCATATTTTGCATCGTTGATCAGCACGCAATCACAATGCCGCAGGACCGGCTGGAACTGCGCAGGAACATCAAAGCTCTCGCAGCACTTTATCTTGCCGTAGGAATCGATCCCGACAAGGTAACCTTGTTCATCCAGTCTGAAGTGCCGGCACACGCCCAGGCCGGCTGGATGCTTCAATGCATCGCTACGATCGGCGAACTCGAAAGGATGACACAATATAAAGATAAGTCATTAAAAAATGTCTCTGTCTCTGCCGGGTTGCTTACCTATCCCCCATTGATGGCTGCGGACATCCTTTTGTATCAGACTAATATCGTCCCAGTCGGCGACGATCAGAAACAGCATATTGAATTGACGCGTGATTTGGCTGAACGTTTCAATAAGAAATACAATGATGTTCTGACCATACCTGAAATACGGATTCCTAAGCACGGTGCACGCATCATGTCCTTGCAGGATCCGACTAAAAAAATGAGCAAATCGGATACCAATAAAAAATCCATTATCACTTTATTGGATGATTTAAAGACCATCGAGAAAAAGATTAAAAGTGCTGTCACCGATTCTGAAGGCATCGTCCGCTTCGATCCTGTAAACAAACCCGGCGTTTCAAATCTTCTTACGATTGAAGCAGCATTGACTGGTGCATCAATAGAAGAACTGACTGCCAAGTATGAAGGTGCCGGCTACGGTGACTTCAAAGCTTCTGTAGCCAAAGCTGTAACAGACCATCTGGCGCCGATCCAGGAACGTTATGCACAGCTTGTGGAGTCGGACGAACTGGACCGCATCCTTGATGAAGGTGCAGAGAAAGCAGCCCTCCTTGCGAATAAAACATTAAAGAAGATGGAAAACGCAATGGGTCTCGGAAGAAAACGCTAAAAGCCATAAAAAAAGTTCCGCACAATTTGATGTGCGGAACTTTTTTTGTCCAGAATACAGCACCAAGATTCCAGTGTCATAAGACAAATCTGTATAGGCGTTTATGCAATTCTTATTATCTCAGCGATTTAGGATTCAACGCATCCTTCAATCCTTCACCGATAAAGTTTATGGAAAGAATCGTCAGTGTCAAGATCAAAGCTGGCGGCATCCAGATCCACGGCTTGCCTTGCAGCACATCGGGTTCATTTGCAGATGACAGCATATTGCCCCAGCTCGGGACCGATTGAGGAACGCCGAAGCCCAAATAACTTAGAGCTGATTCAACGACTATCATACTGGCAAAGATTAAGGTAGCCTGAACGATGATCGTCGACATGACGTTCGGCAACAAGTGTTTGCGGATGACTTTCATCGGTGAACAGCCGATCGATAAAGCTGCCAAAACGTATTCATTTTCTTTTTCAGCCAGGATTTTACTGCGTACCAGACGGGCTACGCCTCCCCAGCTCAATACGCCGATTACTATGATCAATACGGATACTCCGTCGATCGTATCGCGCAGAATAGTATTCAGTACGATAACAAATACCAAAAATGGAAAGTTGAGAACGAAGTCGGTGAATCTCATAAGGATATTATCCACCAGACCACCGAAGAATCCGGCAATCGAACCAACCAGCGTACCAAGTGTAATAACCATCAATGTTGCGCTGAATCCGACCACGAGGGAAATTCGTCCGCCGTAGAATAATCGCGTCAATACGTCCCTTCCGCTTTTATCTGTACCCAGAATATGTTCACTATTCGGCGGAATATTCATGGAACCGATATTCACCCGGGATACATCAGGAATCGGTGACAAATATGGTGCAAGAAACGGTGCGGCAAACGATAAAGCAGTTACAATCAATATAAATACCGTACTGATCATAGCCAATTTATTGTGAATGAATTTTTTACGAGCAATCTGCCATGGAGACAAGCTGCGTTCCGGCTTCTTTTGCTGGGTTAACGTATTGGATGATGCCATTTTGCTTCCTCCTATTCCAGACGGATTCGTGGATCCACGATTCCATACAGTAAGTCTGCGATCAAATTCCCTGCCAATGTCAGGAACGACAAGAGCATTGTTAAAGCCATCAGCGTCGGATAGTCACGATTTGTGACGGAATCCAGGAACAGCATGCCGATGCCCGGGTATGTAAAGATAGTTTCAGTGATGATTGCCCCACCGATCAATGCGGCAAAATCGAAGCCTAAAAATGTTACCAGTGGAATGATTGAATTCCGCAGGATGTGGACATTGTATATTTTCTTCATCGGCGTCCCTTTAGCTCTGGCTGTACGGACAAAATCCTTGCGTGAGTTTTCGATAATGTCATTCCGCAGGAATTGCGTGTAAGAAGCCGTACTCATAGCACCAAGAACGAGAGCCGGTAAAAGAACATGGTGCAACCTGCTGAGGTAATATTCCGCGCTACCGGTTTCCACAAGAATATCGACGGATCCTCCAAACGGGAACCAGTTCAGATTGAAAGCGAAAAAGTAAATTGCGAATACAGCCGCGACAAATGATGGAATGGCCAGCATGACATAGTTGATGCCGGCGATTGCGTTATCTCCAATTGTATATGGCTTGCGTCCAGAGTACATCCCCATCATAAACGCCAAAATATAAGTGATTATGAGTGACATGATACCCAAAAACAATGTATTCGGCACTTTCTCCATGATGACATCGAATGCAGGTCTCTTATATTTCGTTGATTTGCCGAAATCCCCTTGTACGAAGCCGGTAATCCAGTTCCAATACTGTACCGGAAGCGGGTCATTATAACCCAGTTTCTCTCTCATCTCTGCAATATATTCCGGATTGGTATTATTCGGGTCAATTTCGCCGCTGAGCGAATCACCTGGCATCAGCTTTGCCAATGAAAATACGACTACGGAAATAAGGATGAGCATAGGAATCATACCAAGCAATCTTCTAATCGAATATTTAAGCATACATACTCTCCTTGTCTGTAACGTTCTCTGCTGCACTCTTCGGCACGGTAAGAGTAATTTGTGCCAAACATCCCTTACCGTGCATAAGAGCCCCGTATAATTTTTCAACGATGGGCCAGTGTCAGCCCATCGTTGAAGGTTTACTTCCTATATTATTCTGTTACAAACCATTCAGCCGGGTTGTTTTGACCAGAAACGTCATATTCAACTCCGCCCACACGGTTGTTCAAAGCAACGATTTCTTCAAGTTCAGCAATATACAGCATTGGAACTTCTTCGTTGACGATCTTTTGCCATTCAACATACAATTCTGTACGTTTGTCTTGATCAGTACCAACGATTTCGATATCTAAAGCGTCATCAAGCAATTGATCCGCTTCAGGATTGTTGTATCGAGGATAGTTCCATAGCTGGTCTGCTTTCCAAAGACCTGAAGGATCCGGATCTGCCCCAGTTCCCCATCCGCCGAAGAATGTTTCGATTGATGGATCATCTTTTTCGACCATGTCATAGTACAAGTTAACTTCTACCATTTCCAATTCTGTTTTCAAGCCAACTTCTTCCCAGTACTGAGTAATTGCTTGTGCACGGGCTTCGAAAGTCGGGTTGCCTGTTGCATAGTGGGAGAATTTAACAACAAATTCATCACCGTTTGGATCCTCACGGAAGCCATCTCCGTTTTGGTCTACATATCCAGCTTCATCAAGCAAAGTTTTCGCTTTTTCTGGATCGTATTCATATGTGTTCAATTCGCTGTTATCGGCAGCATTCCAGTGAGAGCTTGGTACTGGAGCGTTTACTACGTTTGCGTAGCCGAAGAAGAATGCATCAACCCACTCCTGGCGGTTCAGTGCATACATCATCGCCTGACGAAGCTGCTTGTCTTGATATTTCGGGTTTTCTTCAGTGATAGTTTGTGATTCGCTGTCGAATTTACCAAGCTTGAATCCTACATAATAGTAAGAAAGGCCAGGATATGTTGTAATTTCAACGTTTTCCAAAGGCTCAACTTCAGGTCCTGATACCGGCTGAAGCGAGATCATATCAACATCGTTGTTTTGCAATGCACCAACAACAGAAGAGTTGTCGATTACGCGCAATACGATTTTATCCAGGTTTACATCACCATTCCAGTAGTCTTCGAATTTAGAGAATTCCACTGATTCACCTTGTACGATCTTATCAACTTTGAAAGGTCCGATTCCGATAGGGTTTGTGATAACAAATTCAGAAGCTGACATTTCAGCAACTGGAATGTCCCCCATAGCCGCTTCTGGAAGCGGGTAAGCCCAAAGGTTAGTCAAGTTGTTTACACGTGCCTCGTCGAAAGTGATTTTGATTTCGTAGTCACTTACAACTTCAATTCCTGAAATCGTATCAGCTTCACCGTTGCGGAAAGCTTCTGCTCCTTCAATTGTTTGGACGTTCGAATAACGAGGACCGTCATAATCAGGGTCAGCGATCGTTTCTAATGCGAATACCCAGTCATTAACTGTAAGTTCTTCGCCGTTATGCCATTTTACGCCTTCTTCGAATGTGAATGTGAAGACTTTATTGTCTTCTGTTTCCCATGAAGCTACGTTAGGAACTGGTTCCAGGTTTTCGTTATAATCAATTAAAGGCTCATCGAAAAGAGCGATAACTTCAGCATCCGTTGCGATGCCGTAAAAAGCAGATGAGAATAATCCTTCTGGTGGAGCGTCAATGCCGTATACCAAAGTTCCGCCTGTTTGTGGCTCTCCTTCAGCAGTGCCTTCTGTTTCTGTTTCTGTTTCTTCTTTTTTCTCCGAATCATCCGAGGACGAGCCGTTGTCATCTCCGCCACATGCTGCAAGGAACGCAGACAGGACAAGAATCAAAGCGAAAAGCCATAATAACGATTTGTTCTTTTTCATGATTTTCCCCCTACTGTTTTTTTTTGATCAATACAAGACGCAGGCAACATGATGGCCTGGCCGCACTTCTTTTAATGGAGGCTTTTCTTTCGAACAGACTTCCATTGCCATCGGGCAGCGCGTATGGAACGGGCAGCCGGTTGGCGGATTTTGCGGACTCGGAACATCTCCTTCAAGCACAATCCGTTCTTTCTTGATCGCCGTATTCGGTTCAGGGATCGCAGAAATCAAGGCTTGTGTATAAGGGTGCAGCGGCTCCTTGTATAAATCTCTATTTGAAGCAACCTCGACGAGATTGCCCAAATACATAACACCGATTCGATCGCTCATATGTTTTACCACGCTGAGATCATGCGCGATAAACAAGTATGTGAGATCGAATTCAATCTGCAATTCCTTAAGCAGATTCAAAACTTGCGACTGGACAGAAACATCGAGTGCAGAAACCGGCTCATCTGCCACAATCAATTTTGGATTCAACGCGAGTGCCCGGGCTATACCGATGCGTTGACGCTGGCCGCCTGAAAATTCATGTGCGTATTTATAATATGCCGCTTCCGGCAGTCCAACCCTTGTCAGTAACGATTTTATTTCCTGCTCCAGCTCTTTCCTGTTACGCTTCTCATAATTCAGAATCGGTTCAGCTATAATATCGCCGACCATCTGCATCGGATTGAGGCTCGCATAAGGATCCTGGAAAACCATCTGAAAATCACGCCGGGCTTTTTGAAGTTTCGACCCCGATATTTTGGTGATTTCTTTTCCTTCAAAAAGAATTTGGCCGTCTGTCGGTTTTAACAACCGAAGAATAGTTCTTCCTGTCGTCGACTTGCCGCATCCCGATTCACCTACAAGACCAAGCGTCTCGCCTTTACGTATGGTGAATGAAACATCATCAACCGCTTTTACATGTCCGACCGTTCTTTTGAAGAAACCGCCGGTAACCGGATAATAGGTTTTAAGATTCTGGACTTCGAGAAGCACATCCCGATTCTCGAGACTGTCAATTCTGTCTTGTATTAAATCCCTTGTTGTCATGCCATGGACGCCCCTTCTCTATGAGGTTTTGCATCTTTCGGCCAGCTCTCATCGTAGAGCAGGCAAGCTGCTTCGTGATCTGAGGCTACTTCGCCGAGTCTAGGAGTCACTGTCAAACATTCAGGCATGACCGATGGACAGCGGTTCGCGAAGCGGCAGCCGACTTCAGGCATGTTCATCACCGAAGGAACCAGGCCATCTATAGTAGCCAGAACTTCAACGTCTTCATCCATTCTTGGAATAGCCTTCATCAAAAGGTCCGTATAAGGATGTTTCGGGTTATTGAACAGTTCATCGACTGTAGCTTTTTCCACTATCTTCCCCGCATACATGACCAGCACTTCGTCACAGATTTCAGCGACGACGCCCAAATCGTGAGTGATTAAAATGATTGCCATATCATTCGCTTCCTGTATGCCTTTCAGCAAATCAAGGATCTGCGCCTGTACGGTTACATCGAGTGCAGTCGTCGGTTCATCCGCAATCAGAAGTTTCGGCTGGCAGGCAATAGCCATTGCAATCATAACGCGCTGTCTCATCCCGCCGGATAATTGATGAGGATATTCATCCACGATTTTATCTGCACGGGGTATGCCTACGCTTTTCAGCAACGACACTGAACGGAGACGGGCTTCCTTTTTCGATATTTTTTCATGGTTAAGGATAACTTCTTCTATTTGATAGCCGATGGTGAAAACCGGATTCAACGAAGTCATCGGTTCCTGAAAAATCATTGAAATATCTTTTCCACGTATATTGTTCATTTTTTTATCAGATAGTTTGGAAATATTCTCCCCTTCAAATTTCACTTCGCCACCGCGGATTTTTCCAATTCCAGTTGGCAATAGCTGCATGATCGACAGGGACATTACACTTTTACCGCAACCTGACTCCCCCACGACTCCGACTATCTGTTTACGATTTACTTCAAATGAAACTCCTTCAACAGCATTATAGAAGTCGCCATCAATCTTGAAGCCGGTTTGAAGGTTCTCAACCTGTAAAAGCGGCGTCTGTGTAAATGATGTTTTTTTAGCTGACATGCGAACACCTCAAAATTCTTTTTTTTCTGTTAATTCAACTTTCATAAAGTTTATTACAAAAACATTACATAATCAATCTCTTTTTTGTAATTTAAAAAATATTTTG
>NZ_PJBO01000042.1:0-14866 GCF_002836425.1 Planomicrobium sp. MB-3u-38
GTCGTTCATTAACTTAAGTAATTTAGAAATTAATTTGGATAGATAGTTTATTGCTTGTTTCTACATCATTTAATATATACTCTTAAAGTAACTCAGGAGGTTGATAAAATGGTTTCGATTTATGATTACAAAGTAAAAAACTTGCAAGGAGAAATGGAATCCCTTGAAAAGTTTAAAGGGAATGCGTTAGTCATCGTCAATACAGCAAGTAAATGTGGATTGACTCCCCAATTTGAAGAGCTGCAAAAATTGTATGAAAAGCATTCTGGCAAAGATTTTCAAATCCTCGGCTTTCCAAGTTCACAATTCAATAATCAGGAATTTGATAAACAGGATGAAACAATGGAATTTTGCCAGAAGAATTATGGCGTAACGTTTCCGATGTTTGCCAAAACGGATGTTAAAGGAGCAAATGCGGCTCCTCTATTCACTTATTTGACTTCAAAGCATGAGGATATCGAAGCTGAAGAAATCGCATGGAATTTTGCGAAGTTTTTAGTAGATAAAGAAGGCCATGTTATTAAAAGATATTCACCTCAAACTTCGCCGCAGGAAATCGAAGAAGATCTTATGGCCATCCTATAAGATTAGTCGGAATACTTTTTCTATTTTTGAATTCTTGACACCCCGCATGCCCACTGATAACCTTACAATAATATTTAATAGGAAGCGGGAGGCGTGTCGATAATGTGGGAATCGAAATTTGTAAAAGAGGGTCTGACTTTTGACGATGTATTGCTTGTTCCAGGACATTCGGAAGTATTGCCGAAAGATGTAAATTTATCTGTGGAGTTAACGCCCAAACTGAAATTGAACATCCCTATCATCAGTGCTGGGATGGACACCGTTACAGAAGCAAAAATGGCGATTTCCATGGCGCGCCAAGGCGGCCTTGGGGTTATTCATAAAAATATGAGCATCGAAGAGCAAGCGGAACATGTGACTACAGTTAAACGTTCGGAAAATGGTGTTATTACCGATCCTTTCTTTTTAACTCCAGATCACCAAGTGTATGATGCAGAACATTTGATGGGTAAATATCGTATTTCTGGTGTGCCGATCGTCAATAACGAGGAAGAATTGAAGTTGGTCGGCATCATTACCAACCGCGATCTCCGCTTTATTCAGGATTATTCATTGAAGATAAATGATGTCATGACGAAAGAAAAATTAGTGACAGCTCCAGTCGGTACTACATTAGAAGACGCAGAGAAGATTCTTCAGCAATACAAAATTGAAAAATTGCCGATTGTGGATAATGCAGGAATTCTGAAAGGCTTAATCACAATCAAAGATATCGAGAAAGTCATCGAATTCCCGATTGCAGCAAAAGATTCCCACGGACGCCTCCTTGCCGGTGCAGCAGTCGGTGTCACTTCTGATACGTTGAGACGTGTTGAGCAGCTTGTAAAAGCGCAAGTGGATGTTGTTGTTCTGGATACTGCGCATGGCCACTCGAAAGGAGTCTTGGAAATGGTCAGCGAAATTCGCTCCCAATTCCCTGAACTTACGATTATAGCTGGAAATGTTGCAACAGCAGAGGGAACAAGAGCTCTGATTGAAGCTGGGGCAGACGTTGTCAAAGTGGGTATTGGACCGGGATCCATCTGCACGACGCGTGTCGTAGCTGGTGTTGGCGTTCCTCAGATTACCGCAGTTTATGATTGCGCGACAGAGGCACGGAAACATGGAAAAGCGATTATCGCCGATGGCGGCATTAAATATTCCGGTGATATCATTAAAGCTCTTGCAGCAGGCGGACATGTCGTAATGCTCGGCAGTTTGCTTGCCGGCACGACGGAAAGCCCAGGAGAAACTGAAATCTTCCAAGGCCGCCGGTTCAAAACTTACCGTGGCATGGGTTCAATCGCTTCTATGGAAAAAGGATCGAAAGACCGTTATTTCCAGGACGAAGCGAAAAAACTGGTACCTGAAGGCATCGAAGGAAGATTGCCTTATAAAGGTCCACTGACTGACACGATCCATCAATTGCTTGGCGGAATCCGTGCAGGCATGGGGTATTGCGGAACAAAAGATTTGGAGACTTTGCGCAATGAAGCCCAATTCATCCGTATGACAGGTGCCGGATTGCGCGAAAGCCATCCGCATGATGTCCAGATTACAAAAGAGTCACCAAACTACTCAATATAATAAAAGCTGAACCTTTTAGCACTCTTTTCCATCGTTATGCGCTGGGAAAGAGTGCTTTTTGCATATTTTTATTTCAGGACATTAATAATATGATAGAATAGCATGGGGAAACAGATTAATGGAGGTATAGAGAGATTTGAAGAACGTTTTTAAGATGACAATGTTGCTTACCGTATTAGCTATGTTTATGACTACTATTATCGTTCCACAACAGGCAAGTGCGAACGAATCATTGAATATAATGGCAGATGCCGCTATTTTGGTGGATGCTGAAAGTGGAAAAATCCTATTTGAACAAAATGCTGAAACGCCGCTTGGTGTTGCAAGTATGACAAAAATGATGACGGAATACCTGCTTTTTGAAGCTATTGAAGATGGGCGTATAACTTGGGATCAGCAATACAGCGTAACTGATTATACATACCAAATTTCACAGGACAGAGCGCTCAGCAATGTGCCGCTTCGTGCCGACGGAACATATTCCATCAAAGAATTATATGAAGCTTTGGCGATTTATTCAGCTAACGCAGCAACTATCGGCATCGCAGAAACAATTGCCGGAACCGAGGGTGAATTCGTTCGCCTAATGAATAAAAAAGCTGAAGAATTAGGTCTTGAAGACACTAAATTCGTGAACTCGACAGGTCTGAACAATGCCGATTTGAAAGGCATGCATCCGGAAGGAACTGGAGAAACTGACGAAAACGTCATGACTGCACGTTCTGTAGCGAAATTAGCGAGAGCGTTGATGAATGATTACCCTGAAGTTCTTGAAACAACAAGCATTCCCAAAGCGGTTTTCCGCGATGGCACTGATGACAGAACGGAAATGCCGAACTGGAATTTCATGCTTCCAGGGCTTGTTTACGAATATGAAGGAATGGACGGCCTGAAAACAGGTACAACTGATTTTGCCGGACATTCTTTCACTGGTACAGCAAAACGCGATGATGTCCGTTTGATTACTGTGGTAATGAAAGCTGTGGACAGCGAAGGCGTCGGTTCTTATAAAGCACGTTTTGATGCGACCCGCGCATTGATGGATTACGGCTTCGGACAGTTTACAAAACAGGAAATCGTTCCTGCCGGTTATCAATTTGAAGATCAGCAAGCTTTGCCGGTTGCCAAAGGTAAAGAAGATGAAGTCAAGATTGCTGTTAAAGAACCGATTACAATGATGGTACGTTCAAGCGAAAAAGATGCTTATGTACCTGAATTGGTCATTGATGAATCTCTTCTTGACAATGGCAAATTGGAAGCGTCGATTGAAAAAGATAAAGTGGTCGGTACCGTTAACCTGACAAAGGAATCGGGATCTGATTACGGTTATTTGGATGGTTCAGCGAGCGGCGCTGAAGTCATCACAACTGAAAGCGTCGAGCGCGCCAACTGGTTTTCCCTTTCCCTGCAGGCAGTTGGAAGCTTCTTCTCCACTATGTGGAATGGCGCTGTTGATTTTGTAAAAGGCCTATTCTAATAAAAAGCAGTTCATCTTATAAAGATGAGCTGCTTTTTGTTTTGCTGATTTCCCAGCTTGCCATAAGCTGATGGATGCCTTGTTCTATTTGCTGTTCAGACAGACCGCCAAAACCGATGACGATGCGGGGAGAAGAACTTTCTGACTTTCTGACGTCATAGGAATGCAGGCCGAAAACCCGGATGCCAGCTGCTTTTGCATGCTCAATCAGCTGTTTCTCACTAAGTGGGGTCTGTACCGTCAAAACGACATGCATTCCTGCCTGTTCTCCTGAAATCTTCACCGCTGGCGCGAATAAAGCCAATTCAGCTGTCAATTTTTCCAGTTTCTTTTTATATAGCTTACGCATCCGGTTGAGGTGTCTCGAAAAATGTCCTCCTTTCATGAATTGGGCCACGATCTGCTGGTCCAGCCTTGGTACGGAAGACGAGTAATGCAGAAAGGTTTTATTGTATTCGGTGAGCAATGAGTTTGGCAATACCATATAGGCGATACGGAGTGAGGGCATCAGCGATTTTGAAAAAGTACTGATATAGACGACCCGGCCGCTCAGGTCCATGCTTTGCAAGGCAGGAATCGGGCGGCTGGTATAGCGGAATTCACTGTCATAATCATCTTCAATGATGTAGCGTCCGGGCTTGGCAGTCGCCCAGTTCAATAATTGGGCACGTCTTGTAGCACTTAAAACGGAACCTGTCGGGAACTGGTGGGAAGGGGTGACGTACGCCACATCTACCGGTGAAGCTTCTAATTCTTCCATATTGATGCCGTCTTCATCGATGCTAATTGGCAGGGACTGCCGATCGTGGTGGCTGAAAATACTATGAGTGAGGGCGTATCCCGGATTTTCAAAGCCGAAAATCAGGTTTTTGTTGAGCAGCCGGATTAATAACGGCATCAATTGCTCTGTCCCTGAACCGATGATGATCTGGTTTGGCTGGCAGACCACTCCCCGTGACTGGAACAGATAGCGGGCAATTTCCTGCCGCAGTATGTCATCGCCTTGCGGATGGCCGGATAACAGGAATTCGCCGTTCGACTCATCGAGAACTTCCTTGGCCAATTTGCGCCATGTGGAAAAAGGGAAGGATTCCGTATCGATCTGTGCCGGATTAAAATCAAATTGATAATCGATCTTTTCTGGTATCACCGGTTCCTCTTGCGGCAAATCGAGGTAAGCCAGTTCTTCGACTGCCTGGGCATAATAGCCTTTTCGTGGCCGTGATTCAATAAAACCTTCCGCTACAAGCTGACCGTAAGCCAGTTCTACCGTTGTTTGGCTGATATCCAGGAATTCAGCCAGTTTCCGTTTGCTCGGCAATTTGGTCTCGACGGATATTTTGCCGTCGATGATGGCTTGTTTGATTTCGATGTAGAGTTGTTTGTAGATGGGGGTGGTGCTTTTTTTCTTTAATTGGAACATGAGCATATCCATTTCTATTCCTCCAAACTGGCATCTATGTATTTATGATTTTGGAATTAATTATAAGGTCAGAATAAGTATAACGGAAAGGGACAGTTTCGACAAAACTGGCTAACTGCAGCGGCCTCTTGCCAAAAAGAAGAGATTATAGTAAAGTATGATTAATTTCAAAGAAGAAACGTTGATGGGAATTAGTAGGACGTCTGTTTTTCCAAAGAGAGCCGGTGGATGGTGCGAACCGGTGAAAAACGCGTTTGAATCCACCCCGGAGTTGCATGGCGAAATAAGCCATTGCCGGTTTTAATGCCGTTATGTGATGAAGAGAATCGGAGATTTTTCCGGTTAATCAGGGTGGCAACGCGGGTAGCTCTCGTCCCTTTCACAGGGATGTGGGCTATTTTTGTTGTCTTTTTTCCATTTGCGCCAAAAATAAGAGGAGGAATTTATCATGTTGGACATCCGATTTGTACGGGACAATTTTGAAGAAGTGAAGAGCAAGCTTGCGAAGCGGGGAGAGGATATTTCCGTTTTGGAAGATTTCCAGCCGCTTGATGCCAAGCGCCGGGAGTTGATTGCGCAGACGGAGAAGTTGAAAGCCGAGCGCAACGAGGCTTCCCAGAATATCGCAGTCATGAAACGCAATAAAGAAAATGCCGACGAAGCCATTGCGAAAATGCGTGAAGTGGGCGACAAAATCAAGACGATCGATGATGAATTGCGCGAAGTTGAAGAGCGCCTGAACTATATCATGATGCGCGTGCCGAATATTCCACACGACAGCGTTCCGCTTGGCGATTCTGAAGATGATAACGAAGAAATCCGTACGTGGGGCGACAAGCCGGAATTCGGCTATGAAGCGAAACCGCATTGGGATATCGCAACAGACTTGAACATCGTCGATTTTGAACGCGCGGCGAAAGTGACAGGGAGTCGTTTTGTGTTCTATCGCGGCCTGGGGGCACGCCTTGAACGCGCTTTGATCAATTTCATGATGGACCTTCACCAGGAAGAACACGATTACGAAGAAATGCTGCCGCCTTATCTGGTCAACCGTGAAAGTCTGACGGGCACCGGCCAATTGCCGAAATTCGAGGAAGATGCTTTCCTCATCGAAAAAGAGGATTATTTCCTGATTCCGACTTCTGAAGTTCCGGTGACGAACTTTTACCGCGACGAAATCCTGACAGGCGACATGCTGCCGCAGGCATTTGCTTCTTACAGCGCGAATTTCCGCTCTGAGGCGGGTTCTGCAGGGCGTGACACACGAGGGTTGATTCGTCAGCATCAATTCAATAAAGTCGAGCTGGTGCGCTTTGTGAAGCCGGAAGAATCTTATGATGAGCTGGAGAAATTGACGGGCCACGCTGAGAAAGTGCTTCAATTATTGGGTCTTCCTTACCGCGTGCTGAAAATGTGCACAGCGGATCTTGGATTCACGGCAGCGAAGAAATACGATATCGAAGTATGGATTCCAAGCCAGGAAATGTACCGCGAAATTTCTTCTTGCAGTAATTTCGAAGATTTCCAGGCAAGACGCGCCAATATCAAATTCCGCCGCGAAGCAGGCGGCAAGCCTGAATTCGTTCATACATTGAACGGCAGTGGGCTGGCAATCGGCCGTACTGTTGCAGCTTTGCTTGAGAATTTCCAGCAGGAAGACGGCTCTGTCCGCATTCCGGAAGTGTTGCGTCCTTATATGGGCGGCAAAGAATTCATCAAATAAAATCGGAAAGCTCCGTAAGCATCACGCTTATGGAGCTTTCTTTTTATTGGCGGAAAAGACGGGGTTCATTGATGGCAGAACGGGTATGGGTAAGCAGGAGAATTGAAAGGGGTTTTTGATGTGGAGAATCTTTCTTTTCAATCGGTTGAAACGAATGGAGTCACGCTGCATACGGCTGTAGTGGGTCCGGAAGACGGACCGCTGGTGATCCTGCTGCATGGCTTTCCGGAATTCTGGTATGGCTGGAAGCATCAGATCGACGCTTTAGCGAAACAGGGCTACCGGGTGATGGCACCGGATCAGCGGGGCTATAATCGGAGCAGCAAACCGCCGGGAGCAGAGAATTATACGTTAAATGATCTGCGGGACGACATCGCGGGTCTGATCGAGCAGAGCGGAAAAGAAAAAGCGTTTGTGGTCGGACATGATTGGGGCGGCGCGGTTGCCTGGCAGCTGGCTGCGACTCGGCCTGAGCTGGTGGAAAAGATGATTGCCGTTAATATTCCGCATCCGCAGGCGATGCCGAAAGTGATGATGCGAAATCCTATGCAATGGGTGAAAAGTTCGTATATGCTGTATTTTCAAATTCCCAAGCTGCCGGAAGCGATGATGGCAGCGGAAGATTTCAGTTTCATGAAACAGGCGATGGCGGGCACCAGCCGGAAAAACGCGTTTTCTGAGGAAGATCTTGAACGGTACGGGGAAGCATGGGCACAGCCGGGAGCACTGACCGGAATGCTGAATTGGTACCGGGCATTGCCGAAAGGCAGCTTTCGCCAGACGCCGAAGCGGAAGATCGATGTGCCTGTACGCATTTTGTGGGGAGTCGGCGATCAGTTTCTATCGTTGCAATTGGCGAAGGAAAGCCTGACTTTCTGCAAGGATGCAGAATTGGTGCTGATCGGGCAGGCTACCCACTGGGTGCATCATGAACAGCCGGAGATTTTGAACCGGCTGATTATGGAATTTCTGGACGAAGAAAAAACGGAAACTCTATAGGAGCTTCCGTTTTTTCTTTTTCTCCCGCAAGGCGCGGAAAAACTGTGTGAGCAGCCCCCCGCATTCGTCAGCCAGTACATTTTCTTTTACCTCGCATTGATGATTGAAGCGTTCATCGTTCAATAACCTGTACAGGGAATCGACCGATCCCGCTTTGACGTCCCGTGCACCGTAGACAACTCTCGGGATCCGGGATTGCAGAATAGCGCCTGCACACATCGGACAAGGCTCTAACGTTACGTAAAGGATCGTGTTTTCCAGCCGCCAGCTGCCAAGTTCTTCACAGGCCTGCTGTATTGCCAGCAACTCAGCATGGGTGACGGCATTCTGTGTCGTTTCCCGCAGGTTATGCGCACGCGCAATCACTTCACCGTCGCGGACGATGACTGCTCCGATGGGCACTTCTCCCTTGGCCGCCGCTTTATTTGCTTCTTCTATCGCTAGTTTCATATAATGCTGGTCCAGTTCCAAGCCGTTCATCATGCATCTCTCCTTATGCACAGTTTAGCATCTTTCTTCAAATTGAGGCAGTCAGATTTCCTTCCAGAGGGCGACAAACTGAAAATTGAGGATTAAAATAAATTAAGAAGAAATTTGATGAGGAGCGTATCCTATGAAAAAGAAACAAAAAAAGCTATATAAAAAAGAACACAAGAAGGAAACACTTCCTCATCTATTGGGCCGTTATATTGCCATGCTGATCGGCGCGACGATGGCTGCAGCATCCATCGAACTTTTTTTAGTGCCCAACGCCATCATTGACGGCGGAATCATCGGGGTTTCATTGATCCTGGATTATCTGACCGAACTGCCTTTCGGACTGCTGCTGGTCGCCATCAACTTGCCATTCCTGTTTTTCGGCTATAAGCATATCGGACGGAATTTCTTTCTTTCCTCCATCTTTTCCATTGTGGCCTTGGCGCTTGTCGAAATTCCGATGCATAAATTCGAACCATTTGTCGATGATCCATTGCTTGCTACGGTATTCGGGGGGTTATTGCTTGGAGCGGGGGTCGGCATCGTCATCCGAAACGGCGGCGCGCTCGACGGCACGGAAATTCTCGGTATCCTATTGAGCCGGAAACTGCCTTTTTCTGTCGGAGAATTCGTCATGTTCGCCAATATCTTCATCTTCAGCTGGGCCGGATTCGTACTCGGCTGGCAGCAGGCGATGTATTCGATTCTGACTTATTATATCGCTTCCAAAACAATTGATGCGGTCATCCAGGGATTGAATGACACGAAATCGGTCATCATCGTTTCGGATGAATTTGAAGAACTGGGATCGGCCATCAATGACCGTCTCGGCAGAAGCGTTACGAAGCTCCACGGCAAGGGCGGTTATAACGAAAATGAGAAGGATGTCATCTATCTGGTCGTCACGAGGCTCGAGATTTCAAAATTGAAACAGGTCGTCCATGACATTGACCCGAAGGCATTCCTGACCATCATGAGCACCCAGGAAGTCCACGGCGGAACATTCAAAGCACCCATCCATTAATTTGGCGGGTGCTTTTTGCCTCTACTTTTCAAGTTCTGTCTATGGTAAAATTAAGGTCAACGAACGTACATGAAAAGAAAAAGGGGGGCTTCGGATGCCGGTGCCATTTATCACGGTAGAAGGGCCGATTGGCGTAGGGAAAACATCGTTGAGTAAAGCGATTGCTGATCAGAATCAATTCAAATTATTAAAAGAAATCGTGGATGAAAATCCGTTTTTAAATAAATTCTATGAAGACATCGAAGAATGGAGCTTCCAGACGGAAATGTTCTTTCTTTGCAATCGCTATAAGCAATTGACCGATATACAGAAGAAGTTCATCTCAAAACAGGAATCGGTTGTAGCCGATTACCATATCTTTAAAAACCTTATCTTCGCCAAGCGCACTTTGCCGCCTGAAGAATATGCGAAATATGAGGAAATCTACAAAATCCTGACGGCCGACATGCCGAAGCCGAATATGGTCATTTACCTGCACGCCAGCCTTGACACCCTGATGAAACGCATCAAACTCCGCGGCCGTGAATTCGAAACGATGATTACAGCTGATTATATGGAACAGCTTGCTGCCGATTACCACGAATTCATCGAGCATTTCGAACGCACGCATCCTGAAATCCCTGTGCTCCGCTTCAACGGAGATGAAATAGATTTTGTACAAAATGAAAGGGATCTGCAGCTGATCCTATCAAAAGTAGACGATACGCTACAACAAAGGAGTTTGACGATATGAATTTACGTGAAAAATATGGTATTCCGGCAAATGCGGTCATCACGATTGCAGGAACAGTCGGCGTCGGCAAATCGACAATGACAAAGGCTTTGGCAGATGCGCTTCAATTCCGCACGTCTTTCGAAAAAGTGGATTCAAACCCGTACCTTGATCTATTCTATGATGATTTTGAAAAATGGAGCTTCCATTTGCAGATTTATTTCCTGGCTGAACGTTTTAAGGAGCAAAAGCGCATGTTCGAATATGGCGGCGGCTTTATCCAGGACCGTTCAATCTACGAAGATACCGGCATTTTCGCCAAGATGCATTGGGAAAAAGGCACGATGAACAACGTGGATTACGAGACTTACACCAATCTCTTTGAAGCCATGGTGATGACGCCTTATTTCCCGCATCCGGATTTATTGATCTACCTCGAAGGTTCAATCGATGACATCATCGGACGCATCCAGGAACGCGGACGCCAGATGGAACAGCAGACACCGATCGACTATTGGGTTGAAATGCATCAGCGCTACGAAAACTGGATCAACACATTCAACGGTTGTCCGGTACTGCGCCTGAACATCAACGATTACGATTTGCTGAACGATCCTGAATGTTCGGAGCAGATTGTTGAACGCATCGGCAATTTCATGCAGCAAGCTTTAGTGCTGCGCAAATAAAAAATAGAAACAGTGGGCGGATTGTGAAATCTGCCCACTGTTTTTTTAAATTTTTGGGTGCTTGGGTTTGTCGGAGCTGTGCTGGCTTATGACCCGAAGAGCTTAACGGGCGCTTGCGCTTTTCGGTGTCCAGACTCCAACGGCCAACTCCTCGAGTCGTGAGCCACTTTGGCTGTGCGGCTGAAAAGATGCCACTTCGCCAAAGCGTCTTACGCTAGTCGGAGCTGAGCGGCCGTTTCCGCTTTTCTTTATTTCCCGGGAAATATAAAAGAGGCTCTCCGCTGGGAAAGCCTCATAAAAATAATATTTAATCGAATCTAAATTTTCAGTCACATATGGGTTAAGAAAAATTCGCTACTTTCGTAACGAATCCAATCTCGAATTTATATGCGCGTAAATTCAAAAAATGGAGGAGGAAGAGGGATTCGAACCCCCGCGGGATTTGACTCCCCTGTCGGTTTTCAAGACCGATCCCTTCAGCCAAACTTGGGTATTCCTCCGTATCAGACAAGAATTAATTTAACACGGATCAATAAATACTGTCAACACTTTCGTTTAATTTTTTTGGGGTTTTTCTATTTTATTCGAAAAGAGCAGGTTTGCCGCCTTTTCTCACAACAATTTCAAAGGATATAGCCTTTCGGATTGATTTTTTCGTGAATAATTCGTATACTAGTAAATGCCGTGCTAGGTGGGAAGATAGCGGTGTCCTGTAACCTGCAATCCGCTTTAGCAGGACTGAATTCCTTTCTGAGGCTGTTTGCATGTAAGGTCTGCCTCTTGCACGTAGTGTTGACATCTGGGTCCTGCGCAATGGAATCCCATGAACCATGTCAGGTCCGGAAGGAAGCAGCATTAAGTGGAACATTCCATGTGCCGCGGGATCGCCTAGATCGAGCCAGCGACAAGGGTAACGCTTATGTGCAGCAGTCGAAGAAAGGTGCACGGCATTAAAATTATAATCAGAACCTGTCCGCTTATTGCGGGCAGGTTTTTTGTTTCATTCAAACGAAAGACGTCCGAAAACCTTAAGGGAAAAGGCCGATTTATGGTATAATGGAAGGACGAAAAACTTATTTTCCAAAAGGAGAGAAAACCGTTGGCGTATCAAGCTTTTTACCGTGTATACAGACCCCAGTCCTTTTCAGAGATGACCGGTCAGGTGCATGTCAAACAAACCCTTCAAAATGCTCTCCTTTACAATAAAACGACTCACGCTTACTTGTTTTCCGGCCCTCGGGGTACAGGGAAGACGAGTGCGGCAAAGATTTTTGCCAAAGCGCTGAACTGTGAAAGGGCGCCGGTTTCCGAACCCTGCAACGAATGCTCTTCCTGTCTGAGTATTATGGAAGGATCCAACACGGATGTCATCGAATTCGATGCGGCCTCCAATTCGCGGGTTGAGGAAATGCGGGAAATCATTGAGAAGGTCCGTTTTTCTCCTGCGAATTCAAGGTTTAAGATTTACATCATCGATGAAGTCCATATGTTATCCAACAGCGCATTCAACGCGCTCTTGAAAACACTTGAAGAACCGCCGGAACACGTCGTCTTCATCCTGGCGACCACTGAACCGCATAAATTGCCGTTGACGATCATTTCCCGGTGTCAGCGCTTCGACTTTAAATCACATACACAAGCGGATATCGTCTTGCGTATGGTGGAAGTTCTGAATGATGCAAACATTCCATACAATGAGCAGGTACTGAAAATCATTGCGCAGGCGGCAGCCGGCGGAATGCGGGATGCCCTCAGCCTTCTTGATCAGGTTGTGTCATTCAGCGGAGACGAAATGACCATCGAAGATGCGCTGCTGGTGACAGGGTCGATCAGCCAGGACATGTTTTATTCGATTGCTGAGGCATTATTGGCAAAAGACATCGGCCAGGCTTTGACTTTATTGGAACAATTGGTGCGCGACGGCAAGGATCCGGTACGGCTGGTGGAAGATTTCATCACGTTCTTCCGTGATTTGCTTCTCATCCAGACAGCACCGGACCTGCACGATATGCTGGAACTTGCCAGCCACGAACCCCGTTTTGAGGAATTGGCGAAACGATTCGAACCGGCGACGCTTTATCTCTGGATCGACATCATGACCAAGACCCAGCAGGAAATGCGGTTTTCCAATCACACTAAGATCTATATGGAAACAGCGTTGCTGAAAATGGTGCAGGCGGAAACGCCGGTACTGGCAATGAATTCAGCAGCAGCTTCTCCTGAACTCGAAGCGAAAGTGTCGACACTGGAGCAGCTTGTCCGCGAATTGCAGCAGCAGCTGAAAAATGGCGGCGGATCAGCGGCGGCAGCTCCTGCCGAACAGAAAAAGCGGCAGCGTGTACAGAGCGGCTTTAAAATTCCGACAGGCCGTATACAGGACGTACTGAAAAACGCGACTAAACCGGATATCCAAGCCATCAAGACGAATTGGGCGACGGTCATGGGCCAGCTCCAGAAATCCCATTCGGCTTTATTGAATGAAGCGGAGCCGGTAGCGGCATCAAGTGATGCATTTGTGTTAAAATTCAAGTATGATATTCATTGCCAGATGGCATCAGAAAACCAGACTTTCGCAACGGCTTTCAGCCAGTTGCTGGAGCAGTATACAGGTAAAGCGTATACGCCGGTTTACGTTCCTGATGCAAGTTGGCTGAAAATCCGTGAAGAATTCATCAGAAACAGCGGATTGAAAGCGGGCACTGAAGACAGCCAGGCGGACACTGAAGAAGAAAACCCGTTCTCCCAGGAAGGCGCGGCAGCGGAAGAAGATCCGTTCATCGCTGAAGCGGAGCGGCTTTTCGGAAAAGATTTCGTCGAAGTTCATGAAGACTGACAAACAAACATATTAGGAGGAATACGTTATGCGCGGTGGCGGAAATATGCAAGGTATGATGAAACAAATGCAGAAAATGCAAAAACAGATGGCTGAGGCTCAAGAAGAGCTTGGCACGATGAAATTTGAGGGCGCAGCTGGCGGCGGAATGGTCAAAGTCACTGTTTCTGGACATAAAGAAGTATTGGACATCGTTATGGATCCATCAGTTGTAGACCCGGAAGATGTTGAAATGCTGCAGGATCTATTGGTGGTTGCAACAAACGAAGCATTCAAGAAAGCGGACGAACACGCGAATTCCACAATGGGGAAATTCACGAAGGGTTTAAATATCCCAGGAATGTTCTAGGAGGCAATAATTATGCATTATCCGGAACCTATATCGAAGTTAATGGAGAGTTTTATGAAATTGCCAGGGATTGGGCCGAAAACAGCGGCCCGTCTGGCATTTTTTGTGCTTGGAATGAAAGAGGATACGGTGCTTGATTTTGCGAAAGCGCTCGTTGACGCAAAGCGGAACCTTAGTTTCTGCTCAGTATGCGGCCATATCACAGACGTCGATCCCTGCCACATTTGTCAGGACCAAAAACGTGATCGCACAACGATTTGTGTTGTACAGGATCCGAAAGACGTAATCGCCATGGAGAAAATGCGTGATTACACCGGTTTGTACCATGTATTGCAAGGAGCCATCTCTCCAATGGAAGGGATTGGCCCCGAAGATATCAATGTACCATCTTTGCTGAAACGTTTGCAGGATGAACAAGTCGATGAATTGATTTTGGCTACGAATCCCACCATTGAAGGTGAAGCGACAGCGATGTACATCTCGCGGCTGGTCAGACCTTCAGGCATCAAAACAACTCGTATCGCACATGGGCTCCCTGTTGGCGGAGACCTTGAGTATGCGGATGAAGTAACTTTATCGAAAGCGCTCGAAGGCCGGCGCGAGTTATAATAGAGGAGATCGACGAATGCTGTTTTCAAAAAGAGGGAAATTAAAGAAAGAGTTCGACGAGCAGTTGATTTCCCACTTCTTCGCCGCTAAGCAAGAGTTGCAAGTGGCTAAAGAAATGGAAGAAATGTCTGACGATTATGATTTGTATATAATTGCTAAACGAAAAATCGCTGAGAGTAAGCATTTGTTTCTATTAAAGGAAGCAAGGCTGCGTGAAGTAAAAATCAAGTGAGGACAAAGGGTTCTATTCCTTCGTCTTCACTTTTCTTTTTTGCTGCTTATATAGAAAGAAAATGAAAAACCAAGGAAATACTTTTTAAATATAATTTTATTTGGAAAATCTGTTGACAGTATCGCCGCTATGCTTTAGTATTGTAGAAGTCGTCAAGAACGACGGCAAACA
>NZ_PJBO01000043.1:0-13307 GCF_002836425.1 Planomicrobium sp. MB-3u-38
GAAATTCATACTACTTTAACTCTTTAATTGTATTCATACTCACATTTTTACACATTAGTATAAATGCAAATAAGAGAATGATAAATTCTCTATATTATGAGATTGCTCAAACTAGTCAACAAAATGATGTTCTACTTGTTGATTTCGGTTTTTGATAAAGCACGAATAATACTGCTGGTATTTGACCTGGTTTGTGGAGGAGCAATTGAGCGGGTTGGCCATTGCATATCCGGGACAACTGATACGTTTAAAGATATTTTGCTTGATCCAGGCAAGTAGTTTTTAATTGGTCTTATTTCATGAGCTGATTCTGTATCTATATGATTCGGCTGTCAGAAATTGCTTCCGTTATTGATTCAAGTACCAAACCAACTATGACTGCTAAGCCGTAGCAGTAAAAACTAAAAGCCTCAAAATCCCGGCTGTTTTCTCTTCCTGTTAAACCCTTTGTGATTACATTCTCTGTTAAGCCCTAAAAATTGTGCGTTTAGGACTTAACATGAGGGGGCTTAACCCTGTTAAATCCCTTACTTACTGTGGTAGCCGACTATCAGAGTAGATTTCCAAGTCCTACAATATACGGTGGAGCAACCTATAAGTTTGTAGGTGTAGAAGTTTTTAAAAACAGAACAAGAATAGCGGTTCTGCTGGTTGTTTTCTCAAAAAAAAAAACAGCTAAATATCAGCTTTTCAAAAATCGATATAGGCATTATCTCTCGGCTATGCTATAATTTCCTCAAACTAAATGACTAAATGGGAGCACCCCACTGATGATGGAGATTTACGAATCTCTGTTTATTAGTGGGGTTTTTTTGTTGGGAGGAATACAAATGGAAAATGTATATGTAATGAAATCCACATCACGTTATACAGGAATTCACCTTACCGAAAAGGAATTTGAAATCATAAAGTACATTCACGATTTCAGTGTTTTTCCTGCGGGGAATATCCACCGGCTTTTTAATTCAGGCCTCAAAAAACTACGCTCGAAACACGCTATCTCTATGCGCTTAGGAAAGCTGGTGAAAAGTGGGATACTCGTCCAGTTGAAAACGAACTTTCCTAAGCAAGGAGAAAATCGGCCACCGCAATATGCTTATCGGCTTGGCAGTCGAGGATTCGATCTTTTAATGCAGGAAGAGATGATTACCGAAAAGGATGCTGAACGACGAAAAAAATACGGACCGCAGTTAAACATGCCAACACCACATAACAAAGCGGTTAACACCATTTTCACAGAACTAGTAGAGCGGTTGATTGGAAGCGAGGAGTCCTTCAACTCTTTGCAGTGCCAGTATTTCCGGGGGGATCAGCACAAGGAGATTTCTTATGCCAACTCACAAACTGGCTATAGTCCAGTCATACCGGATTGGATATACGATACGAAAGACCAGATTATCTGTCTCGAACTCGATACAGGAAGACAGACGAATAGCATTATTAAGGCGAAATTCGGCCGTTATCAAAGGCTGGCCAGATACCTGGAAAAACCTTTGGTTGTCGTTTTTTCAGTAGGTTTATCCACATTAACAGACGATGACTCACCTAAAGAAAAAAGAGTGGGCTCTTTAAAACAACTTTTCTCCGAACACACTGACTGGCCTGAAAATTTTGAGATGTTTGTTCTTCCATCACATCGTACACCTGACTTTCTCTATAAAATGTTGAAAAATCGTGCCACAGTAACAAATCTACAGGCAAAGGGTGTAACAAATAATTGGTTGACCTATTCTCGTCAGGCTTCGAAACAAAAGATGTCTTATAGAATAGGTCAAAACGAGAACTTAAATCGCCTGCTCTTCCAGGATACCTATAATCTTGATTTTATAACGGAGCTTCTTCCAGGCAACGAAATCATCCCAACTGGTCTACTCTACATGGATGAAGGTTCGGTTCGAAGTCATCAAAAAGCCAGGGCAAACATGAGGCGTATACAGACGTGGAATAACCGACTTGACTCCTATGAACCCAAGGCCTCTCTTTTCCTTGTCTATAACGAAGCTTCTAATGCTTTCAATGAGATACTTGCCTTGCAGCCGGAATGTCGCACGTTCATCGTCAATGTTGAAGAAGTGATAGCTGCTGCCAAGTCGAAAGAGCAAATGTTTCCCCTAATGATAGAAATTCTTACTCCATATACTCGAAAGCCATGCAAACTACTTTGATTGATGTAATGCAATGTACACTATCACTCTTATGGATGGGAATAGTAAAGTTCATAACACAGAAAGAGTTATTTTTGACAACTAAAAGGATGTGACCTAGTAGATCACATCCTTTCATAATCTTATGTACGTTCCACTTTTCTCTTTGGAGCGGCACATTAATATAACTATTATTTACTTAATTTTCTTTAACCAATGCCAGTAAATTCTTCAAAAAAAGTATGCAGCATTATACTTACAGTGATCTTTCTTTGAAAATCTTCGAAGTATTATCCGTTTTTTTTTGATACTTTTCACCAAGCGTTAGGTAATCAAAGAGAGGCTAGCCTATCCAAATAAGTATTGGTTAAAAAGCTTTTTTAAAAAACAGTGTGTATGTGATTATCTATATGTTGGCTATTCGTCAGTCTCTTTCTCTAGTTTCTGAAAGATTTCAAATACCTTTACGTCGAGCCCTTCTGCAATCCGAAAGATATTTACCAGTGATACGTTACGCCCTCCTCTTTCAATGTCACTAATGTAGGTACGGTGCAAATCCACCAGCTCAGCTAACTTCTCTTGCGAAATTCCTTTTTCCATTCGAATACTTTTAATTACTTGGCCAAAAGCCTGTTGAATTTTTATAGTTTCCATATAAAAATTGTAGTCAGTCGCAGACTATAAGACTACAGACTATGAGACTACAGACTATAAGTGACATTCCGGTTGATTAATGCTATATTTTTTATGTTTAGAGCTTATCTATTGTTTTTTAGCAAATTATATTGAATCCGTTTAGTTAAAGAGAAGAAATGAAGAACTTACCATTATCAGAAAGTAGGGAAAAGCATGACCGCAAACAACGAAGCCAAATCAAAACTAAATAGAAAGCTTATTGACCCATTAAATAATGATGAAAGGGGATTTAATGATAAGTACGAGCAACAAGAAGCATTAGCGCTCTATCACGATATCCAAGCTGCACTTAAAGGAGTTGGAAAGGATAACAGGCCCTTTATTTCATGCTCAGAAGAAATAACAGAATTCGACTCATTGCAGAAAACAACAACTGAGAAGCTCCTTGCTATGGAAAAAGAATTATACAAGTATGGTTTAGATGCCGGCGTGATCATATTCAAAGAGGCCCTCCATGAGTTTTTCTATCTGGAAAGAGAAAACTTACTTGAAATGGAAAGTGAAGGCACCGTTTTCTTCGATACCTTCCGGAATAACCACCTCTTAGATTATGGACAATCATTCTTCTCACAAGTAGCAGAATACTTTTATTTCCAAGGCATTCCATCGAAACCTGAATTACTCCACTCTACGTACGGATCATATACCAGCAACACCCTTTATCCGCTTTACACGTTCCTATATGAGGATGCGTCAAAAGAAAGGAAACGCGCAATCCAGAGCATCTTACAACAACACGGCATAACCGTTAAAGACTTAAAGAAATGCAGCAGGGTGAAAAGTAACTAACCGTATCTTTTTTCTAAACCATTCAAGTCCTTGCTGCAAAAAAGAAGCCAGCACTTTCAAATGTCGAAAAGTGCTGGCTTCTTTTATTCGTTTTGCCTATTTGTAAGGGATGTCTTCTTCTATTAATCAAATATGAGATTCTAGCCCTTCGTTCAAGGAATTAGTCCGTTTCTGGCCATTCATTCAGAATCCCCTACTATGTCCGATCAGTCGTATGGCTCGTCTTGTACGCTTTTCAAAATCTGCTGAAATCCGTTCGACTGCTTCATCAGAAATCCTCGCTATTTTCCCTCCATGGCCCGTTCGTCTCTTTTTCTTATTTCCCCCTCTTGGTACTTTACAAATCGTACTCGATTGTCCTCTTCCAGGAAGTCTACTGATTGCTACTGCATCCTGTCTGTTCTTTTCAACTTGAGACGTCGGAGCATTCATCGTTGTTCGAACTCGTTGAATCAATTTCGACCGGATAGTCTTTTTGTCCAGAAGCGTCTTTGAATTCTTCTCTGTCGAGTTCAAGAATATCATCCTCCCCTCTTCTCCATACACTTAGTCGCGATTCCTAATGATTTCCAGCGCAAGCCAAGATGGACCTTTGTGCGCAAAAGCAGGATCTTCAATATCGAGGTTGGCCATGACTCGTTGAGAAAGTTCAGCAGCTTCTTCTCTGGAAACAGCCTTTTTCTGACGGTTTGCAAAGTAGACCAACCAATTTTCCAAATCATTTGTTAAGCGCTCACGATTGCTTGAAACTTCGGTATCCATAACTGTTCCCTCCTTCTCTCTTCTACACGAAACATAGGCAAGCAATTACCTAAAAAGTCTTAATCTAAATACTTGTCCATTTCATAAAGAACAAACTTTGACCTTCAAAAACACTTTCTATCCCTTTGACCGCTCCATCTAATCTTTCTTTCTCCATTGTATACTATGAGTGACATTCCAAACAATTCATGGTATCTTTTTAGGTATTTCCATTCTTTTTACAATATACACCCACAAACAGAAGCTTAAAACAGAGGAGAACGAGAATATGATAATCATTCAAGGGGAATTGGTCTTTTTACGGCCAATCCGGCAACCCGACATGAAAAGAATTCACCACGCCATTCACCATGAACAAATCGTATCTTTGATTGGGAAGCCTGATTCAATTTCACAACGTGAGGTTACAAAACAGTATAAGCTGCACATTAAAAATCCCACTCGGCATGATTTTGGAATTTGTGTAGTAAAAACGAGAAAAGTGATCGGAGACCTCTCCATTTTCCAAATTGATGCAGAGAGCAAAAAAGCGCAATTTCGAATCATGATCCATGACCCTGAATTTTTCAATCAAGGTTATGGCACGGAAGCAACCCTCTTGGCACAAGAGTTTGTGTTCCAGAAATTAGTACTGAATCGTCTGGAACTAAACGTATTTTCACACAACCAACAGGCAATCAGAATGTGTGAAAAAGCAGGTTTCAAAAAAGAAGGCTGTCTTAGACAAGCCCTTTATTTTAATCACCAATATTCAGATGATGTTTTGATGGGAATGATCCGCGTAGATTACAACTATTCACGACCTGAATCATGGATGCCTACCTTCACGACTGCGAATACCTAACGCTTCATTTTCCTACATTTAGAACAAGTTAAACCAAACAAACAACCTGATAAGGAAAAGAGACTTTATTTTTGAAAGTGGAATCAAAATAAAGTCTTTTTCTTATTGAAAAATCGTTGGAACACAACACTTATTTGTACCGCTCAAATACCCGTTTTAAGGACGATGTGAGCGATTCCGGCGTAATTCCCAATAACTCCACCATTTCATCATAGGACTTGCCCTGTGCCTTGTAGAGATCGTATATATACGCCATCCGGACCTCTTCCGTCTTGAAGGGTTTCGGCAACAGCGCTGTGAGCCCCTGATAGATGTCTTTCATGTTGTTCCGGACATAATCCGCTCCGTATTTTTTATCCGAAGCCACCAGGTAATCGTGTTCCCGGAAAAGTGCCCGCTCCATCGCCTGGACAATCACAGCCACTTCCAGTTGATCCTCGAAGACCAAGTGCCAATAGACATCCTCCAGCGTTACAAAGTTCATCTCCACCCGTTCCCCCAGATCCCGGAAATGCTTGCTCTGCAGCCTTTCAATCTCCCGCATCCTGAAACCCTTCATCGCAAATAAGAAATAGAGCTTGGCATTCAGCATTAACCCCGGATGCTGCAGCACCTTCCCTTTCTCCTCCTGAAATTCGGCATATAACAGCTTCGCGACCGGCTTCTCCACCACCAGCTCGTATTCGAATTTCGGCATGAAATCCACCGGCACCTTGCCCACCTTCCACAAGTAATGAAAATACTGCTTGATATGGGATAATTTCCGTTTAAGGGTACTGGCCTTCAAGCCTTTCCCCTTCTCCTGATCCAGAAATGCCCGCACATCCGCAGGCCGAATCTCATGTGGCTCCAGCTGCTTATCGTTCCGAATGTTTGCAAAGCGGACAAACGACTTCAGCAGTTCCACTTCCGTCACCAGCGTACCAGGAGAAATGCCTGCCTTTAATCGATACTCCTCATAGCCATACAGCATCTTGTTTCCCCCTGCTCTTCTTTTTATCCAGTTTAGCAGGTACCAGGAAAATCCCCAAGATTCTCGTACACCCTTCTGTTAAACCTTAGAGAACTCGAAAGCCGAAACAAAACAACCCACGTATACAGATATGTATTGGCAGACTGGACAATTAAGAGGAATTGAATTTTTTCCCAGATAAGGAGCGGTTTTCAGGGAACCGTGTCAGCAGCTCCAGCTGATACTCGAGCTCCCAGAGGGCGCTTTTGTTTTCAGGGGATCCACTCATTAAAGCAACGGCTTCATAATACAATGCGCGGTGTTTCTGGTTGAATTCCAGGGCACACTGAAGAAGCACAGCGACAGAGGTCAATCCGGTCTGTGCGCTGCGGCCTTTTCCGATTCGCTTGATGAGGATTTTCTTCGATTGGCGGATCAGCTCGTTGAACGTGCTGCGGGGGATCCCGGTCGCTTCGCAAATCGCTTTCTGCGTGGTCCATTTGATGGGCTGCACGTTACTGGTCTCCGTTTGGATATATGCCAAGAGATCTTCTTCCCATTCTTGGTAATGGCTGCGGACGCGGTCTTTCCGTTCTTTCTTGAACTTGTGCCAGCCGCCCAGATGGCTCGTGATCGGTACGTCTTTACCTGGCACCCACGTTTCCAACAGTTCCGCGATATATGTTTGATGGGCGCCTTTGAAGCGTCCCTTGTAGGCGCTTTTGACGATTTTCTGCACGTCGCTGTGCCGGACAGGTGCTTCCAGTGATGAGTTGTACTCATCGAGCAGATCCAGGGTTTCCGCTTTTCCCTTGCCTGCGCTGTAGCAAGCGAGCGCCAGCGTGTACATCAGGTTGTCGCGTCCGATTTGCCCTTCGCTGCCTTTGACATGACGCGTGGCCAACAATTCCCGGAACCATTCCGTTTGGGTCGCATTGGTGGCCTGCCCTTTTGATTCCACCACAAAAAGCCCACGGTTCTGGTCATCGTCCTGCCGTTTCGACCAGGCAATGAGGTCGTGCAGCGTAAAGACCATTTCCTCCGAGAACCAGCGGACATTCTGTTCATTGGGCATGCGGAAAAAACCAAAGTCGTTGCAGGACAAATCAACGCCCTGCAGGACGTTGGCCAAGCTGCGCCGGATATTTTCGGAAATGCGTTTCGCGACTTTTAGTCCGCGGAAATCGTTCTGGTTGCTGATGAACAGCGGGCTTTCCAACACAAAATAGACCTGGAACCCTTTCGGCGTCTCCAGGATCAGCGTCGGCACCCCGACGCTGTGTTCAAGCGCAGCGGTCAGGATTTCCGTGTATGGTTGCTTCTTCGAGTCGATGTCGACGACGAATGTATTGATTTGCTGCAGGTTCTGTTCCGTATGTCCCTTGAGGTGCCGTCTTTCTTTATCGGAGTACCCTAAGTAGTTGTGTACATTGGGGGTCCAATGAGAAAGACCAGAAAAATCCTCCAAGAGGGTTTCCATCGATGTAACTACATACCCTCTAACACCTCCAGATGACATTAAATCTACTTTTGTTCGAATTAAGGCAATAGCGCCTTTTTTATGATTCAAAACATTCTTCCGAGCTTTAACAAGCTTGTGGGGGGGTGCAGCTGATCCTCTTCGTTTATAACTTTCAAGACCATTATGTATGACTGATTCATAAATATTATGAAGTTTATCCACTGCACACTCCCCCTTACAATTAAACAGTTCATTTTTATGAGTTGGTTAAAGTATAGGAGAGAAAAAAACCAGTTACAATAGGGTTTCAAGCTGTTCTTCAATATCGTATGCTAGCATATTCGCATGCTAGCATACCTGTATATTCATATATGCAAATACATGTATACGTACATATACATATATGGATTTACTCGCATATATATATGTGAATATATGCATATATTCTAGCCCTTATTTAAAAGACTCAGTTTAAAATCCCTTACTTATAGGGTTTGTGGGCTATCAATCATAAACATTTTCTAATAATAAATATATTTGCATATATATATATTCATATACTTATCAACTAGTATACTGATATGCTAATATATACGTTTACTAGCATATCAGTATATGTGTATATACATATATTAATATACCCGCATGCACATATGCAGGTTTTATCCAACAAAAAAACCTAGTCTTTATGTAAGACTAGGGAAGGATATATCACCCTTTTGATTTATAAAGCTCAACAACCATATCAAACTGCTTTTTCTCATCCTTTAAAATATTAGCAGATAGATATTCATCAATCATGATCTCTAGTAGCTCATCAATGGTATCCGCTTTATTCAAACTGACAAGAGCATTCAATTTATCACGAGTCGATTTCTTAACTCGAACGCTAGTTACCTTTTTTTCGGTTGTCACTGCTTTTTTTGTTTCGACCTTTTTAGTAGGCTCATTTATCAAGGATTCATTTTGTTCTACTGCTTCCAGTTTAAACTGGTTGGCAGGGGAGATTTGCGGCCCCCGTTCCAACAACTTCTTTTTAGAATTTTTATTTAATAAATTACTCATTTTATATAATCACCCTTTCAAGTTCAGCATTTAATCTTAAAATGAACTCCTCGGCAATGGCTTTGTAACTTTTATGAACTTTACGGTCGTGCATATCGTCATCCGTAATACCGGTTATATCAAAGCGTTTTAGACGTTCCATATTTTTCACCACAATCTTAAAGAGGTTTTCCTCGCCAAAGATTTCTTTAGCATTTTCTAAAGTAGCCAAATCAACAGCTGCCCCATTTTTCAATAAAACTGGAAGGATACCAATTATGTCTAAATCAGCTCCGTACTCATCAATGAGAGACTGCAAATATGTAGTAAAGACTTCAGCTCCTTGCAAACTACGTTCTTGAGTTTGCAAAACCACTACCACGAAATCAGAAGCATATAGAGCAGAGTCTGTAATAATGGATATTGTAGGTGGTACATCTATGAAAATAAAATCAAAATCATTTCTTAGAGGTTCGATCAGTTTTGAAAAGTACTGGACACGATCAACTTCATTTGGAAACTTTTTCTCTAGAAATCTGGGATACAGAGCAAAGTCACTGAAGCTGGGTAACAAAAACAGATTTTCTTTTACCTCTGTAATTATTTGTCCTAAATTTTCTTCTTGAATAGCCGTCATTAATGTCTTGTTAAAACTTACAATCTCACCAGAAATTTCAGATTTAGTTTTAAGATATAAACTCGTAGCATTTGCTTGTGGGTCTTGATCACTTAGCAATACTTTATAACCCATGTTCGATAGGGCATAAGCAATCATAGTGCTGTTTGTTGTTTTTCCCGTACCCCCTTTAAAATTTCCGAAGGTAACTACTGTAGCTCGACCTTTACCTTTCATCGCCTCTTCCTCCTTATCAATTAAAATACTTTGTTAGAATTTTTTGTTTTAATCATTCATATGCAAGTATATCATTGCTAAAATCCTCCTGCAATAAAAAATCAGAAGATTACATGGCCCCAATATCCTTGTACATTAACTTAACCTATTAATGGTAAAGAGAATGTCATTATTAAACAGGCATATTAATATATACATATGCAAGTATATAAATATGCGAATATGTACGTATGCAGATATATGCGTATATCAAGGTGTGGAGTTTGAAGATATATTAACCTCAAAATCTTCTCTATGGGACTCTAAAGATTTATTTAATACGAACCCATTTAAATTTAATGACTTAGCGGGAAACAAGAAGCAAAGAACGAATTCAGGATAAATAAAAGAGTAATTCTCTCAAAAATGACTTTCGAAAGTGTTTAAAAGTCTTTCAACTGTTCGTAAACGTGTACTTTTACGAACGCTTTATTTTTAATAAACGACTATTTTAAATCTCGTTTTAGTAACTTGAAATTTTATATATAGAAAGAAAGTATTGAAGTGTAGATGTTTGACCATGTACCTAAGTACATGGTTTATACTTTTTCTGAGGTGAAGAAAATTGAGCTATCGAATCAGTGAACTTGCAACCCTATGTGAAGTGAATAAGGAAACCATCCGATACTATGAACGAAAAGAGCTATTGCAAGAACCGGTCCGGAATAATTCGGGGTATCGGATTTATTCGAAGGAAACGGTCAAACGGGTAGGATTTATCCGGCGACTGCAGGAACTGGGATTTTCGTTGAATGAGATTTATAAATTGTTAGGGGTGGTCGACAAAGACGATGTGCGCTGTGAAGATATGTTCGATTTTGTGTCCAGAAAAGAAGTGGAAGTCCGAAAGCAGATTGAGGATCTAAAGCGTGCGGAACGGATGCTGAGCGAGTTGAAAGAGCGGTGTCCAAATGAAAAAGAGCTGCATGAATGCCCGATTATTGATGTTTTGATGGAGGAGGAGTAGACATGAAAAAATATCGAGTGGATGTCCAGGGGATGACCTGCACCGGATGCGAAGAACACGTGGTAGTCGCGCTTGAAGCGATTGGCGCAAAAGAAATCCAAGCTGATTTTCGAAAAGGTGAAGCTGTATTTGAACTGCCGGAAAACATGGAGGTTCAAAAGGCACAAAAAGCAATTGCTGATGCCAAGTATCAGCCGGGGGAAGCAGAAGAAGTCCGAGCCCAAGAAGCACTCCGCCCGGATGAAGAAGGCGAGTATGACTACATCATCATCGGTTCCGGGGGCGCTGCCTTTTCTTCCGCCATCGAAGCCGTGAAACATGGGGCGAAAGTGGCGATGATTGAACGGGGAACGGTAGGCGGTACTTGTGTGAACATTGGCTGTGTCCCTTCAAAAACCTTGCTGCGGGCAGGAGAAATCAATCACTTGGCCAGGAACAACCCGTTTATCGGACTGCACACCTCTGCGAATGAAGTGGATTTGGCTCCGCTGGTCAAACAGAAAGAGGAATTGGTGACGGATCTCCGGAACAAGAAATATGTCGATTTGGTTGAAGACTACGGTTTTGAGTTGATCAAAGGGGAAGCCAGGTTTATAGATGAACATACTATTGAAGTGGATGAAATGAAGCTATCTGCCAAACAGTTTCTGATTGCGACGGGGGCGGCTCCGGCTATGCCAGCCATTTCCGGACTGGAAGAAGTGGATTACTTGACCAGCACAACCTTATTGGAGCTAAAGAAAGTGCCGAAACGCCTGACGGTCATCGGTTCCGGCTATATTGGTGTGGAGTTGGGCCAGCTATTTCACCATCTCGGTTCAGAAGTCACACTGATGCAAAGAAGTTCGCGCCTGTTCCAGGAATACGATCCGGAAATCTCGGAAGCCCTCACGAAAGCTTTGACCGAGCAAGGCATTCGGTTAGTGACCGGTGCCACGTACGAGCGAATTGAACAGGACGGAGAGGTGAAAAAAGTATATGTCGAGGTGGACGGTCAGAAGCGAATCATTGAATCCGATCAACTGCTGATTGCAGCCGGCCGAACGCCCAATACGGAAAGCTTGAATTTGAACGCGGCGGGTGTTGAAACAGGGCACCTCGGAGAAGTTCGGATTGATGATTATGCCAAGACCACCAATGAACGAATTTATGCAGCAGGCGACGTTACGCTCGGTCCTCAGTTTGTTTATGTCGCGGCTTATCAAGGGCGAGTGGCAGCAGGAAATGCGCTCGGTGGGCAGAAGGAAAAGTTGGATTTGGCCATTGTGCCGGGTGTTATGTTTACAGCGCCGGCGGTTGCCACCGTCGGCTTGACAGAGAAACAGGCAAAAGAAAACGGCTATGACGTTATCACTTCCGTCCTGCCGTTGGAGGCTGTTCCGCGAGCGCAAGTGAACCGGGAGACGACCGGCGTGTTCAAACTGGTGGCGGATGCGAAAACACGCCAGCTGCTGGGCGGGCATATCGTAGCGGAAAATGCAGGAGATGTCATTTATGCAGTGACACTTGCTGTGAAGTTCGGTTTGACCATCGAAAACATTAGCGACACCTTTGCGCCGTATTTAACCATGGCGGAAGGGGTGAAATTGGCTGCCCTCACGTTCGACAAGGATGTTTCCCAACTGTCTTGCTGTGCCGGTTAAAAGGGTTAAACAAGTAAATTCTAATGGAAAATAGGATTCCCTAGTTGCTATGGTCAGGGTTAAGTAGATCGAAATCAGAAAAGAAACTATTTGCCAATAGAACTCAAAAGTTGAAGGGAGCATTAAAGTTGATTTATACGATTTTCTTATTCGTCATCGCAGGAATAGCTGAAATTGGCGGAGGTTATTTGATTTGGTTATGGCTGCGGGAAGGTAAGCCGTTGTATTTAGGGATTTTTGGCGGTATCGCATTAGCTCTATACGGAGTGATTGCGACGTTCCAATCGTTCTCTTCATTCGGCCGGATTTATGCTGCCTACGGCGGAGTGTTCATCATCCTTTCCGTTTTATGGGGATGGGGAGTTGATAAAAAAACACCTGATTTCTATGACTGGATCGGGGCAGGTATTTGTTTAGTTGGTGTTTCCGTGATGTTGTGGGCTCCACGTGGATAATAAAATCTAATTGGTTTGCATATCATGAATTTATCGGAAGCTGCACAAAGAGGAAGGGACGGAAGATGCGCTTGGAATAGCATCTACTCTCCCTTTTCTCTATTGTTGTACTTTAAAATACAGTTTCGCAATTGTGTGGATATATCAATTTAAGCTGCAATTCAAATGTAGGATTCACCCCAGCAGAACGACTTATCATTCGCTGGATAAGTAACGTTATTCAGTGAAAAGCAGGAAATAAAACAATTAAAGAATTAATTTACGGAATGAAGGAGTTTTCTAAGTAGGAATAGAAAGATATGAAATGAAAGTCGTGCAATACTTGTAATAACTTAGTAGAATCGGGCTGCCTGTTTATTCGAGCTAAAAGATGTCTGAATCTATATTAGAGGAGGAAAATAAATGACCACTAGATTAGCTATTAATGGGTTTGGACGTGTAGGAAGAACAACATTAAGAAGATTATTAGATACAAATTCGGAACTGGAACTGGTTGCTGTTAATGATTTAGCTACTATTGAGAACTTAGCTTATTTATTAGAATTTGATACAACTTATGGGCGATTAAAGCAGGATGTTCAGGTACATGAAAATGTCTTGGTTGTTGGTGAGAAGGAAATTAAATTCTACCAAGAAGCTGATGCAAAGGATCTCCCA
>NZ_PJBO01000044.1:0-12640 GCF_002836425.1 Planomicrobium sp. MB-3u-38
CCACTCTCTTTTTTGGTGTGCCCGGCATGGGCGTAATCTATAGGGTGCAAGTCCCGAACTGTGAAGGCAGAAGTAACAGTTAGCCAAGCGCAAGGGTGTCCACGGCGACGTGGAATCTGAAGGAAGCGAGCGGCAAACCTCCGGTCTGAGGAACACGAACTTCATAGAAGGCTATGTGCGATTGGGTGAGCCTGCCAAACAAGGCAAAGCCCTTTCTGCCGAAGGTCGCATGCAGTAAATGAAGCAGATAGGTGGAGGGAAAGATTGCGTTCTTACCCGGGGAGGTCTGGTTGGAACGCCAAGTACCCTTGGTAACCTGCCCAGTGATGGGCAGCTGAACAACCAGAAGTCAGCAGAAGCCATAGTACCATCTCGTCTCGAGACGGGTGGGAAGGGCTGAACAATTAAGAGAGAACAACATCTTGGCAGGCAGTTTCTGCGTTGAACACAGACAACCCGTTAGGGCTTACTTGACTGGAGGACGTGGTGAATTCCACTGGGGACATCAAGAGGGTGGAGCAGAAACTGGATAAAGAAGAACCGTTGTTCACGGAAAGAGGCATAACGAATGTTAATGGAACAGATTCTCTCACGAAAAAATTTAATACGTGCCCTGAACCGAGTGGTTCGTAATAAAGGAAGCCACGGTGTCGACGAAATGCCCGTACAAAACCTGCGAGCGCATGTCATCGAACATTGGGACACCATGAAAATGGAACTTCTGTCGGGAACCTATCAGCCGCAGCCGGTCCGCAGGGTCGAAATCCCGAAACCTGATGGCGGCGTGCGCCTGCTTGGCATCCCAACCGTGATTGATCGGTTTATTCAACAGGCGATTGCCCAGGTTTTGTCTTCTATTTATGACCCGACGTTTTCTGAACATAGTTATGGGTTCCGACCAAAACGGAGCGCTCATGACGCAGTGAAGAAAGCGAAAAGGTTTATCACAGAAGGCAATCGCTGGGTGGTCGATATCGACTTGGAGAAATTCTTCGACCGGGTGAACCATGACAAGCTCATGGGGCTTCTGGCGAAGCGAATCGAGGACAAGCACCTGCTTCAGCTCATCCACAAGTATCTGAAAACTGGCATCATGATAAACGGAGTCGTGATGAACAGTGAGGAAGGCACTCCGCAAGGAGGTCCTCTCAGCCCGCTGCTCTCGAACATTGTCCTGGATGAACTGGACAAAGAGCTCGAAAAGCGTGGTCACTCGTTTGTCCGCTACGCCGATGACTGCAACATCTACGTGAAAACACCGAAAGCAGGCAACCGGGTCATGAAGTCGGTGACTTCATTTATAGAAGGAAAGCTGAAGCTGAAAGTGAATACCAGCAAATCAGCTGTAGACCGACCGTGGAAGCGGAAATTCCTTGGATTCAGCTTTACGCCTCACAAAGAACCGAAGGTGCGGATTGCGAAAACGAGCATGAACCGGATGAAAGACAAAATCCGGGACATCACCTCACGAAGCAAACCGTATTCGATGGAACAGCGAATCGCGAAGCTGAACCAGTACCTGACGGGCTGGTGCGGGTATTTTTCGCTAGCAGATACGCCTACTGTATTTGTAAAACTCGAGAAGTGGATTCGAAGAAGACTCCGCATGTGCATGTGGAAGGATTGGAAGAAGTCGAGCACAAAAGTGCGAAAGCTCACTGGACTAGGCATTCCGAAAGGAAAGGCGTACGAATGGGGCAATTCACGCAAAAGCTATTGGCGGATTTCAAACAGTCCGGTATTGCATAGAGCCCTCGGAAACTCCTACTGGAGTTCCCAAGGGCTCAAAAGTCTGATAGCACGTTATGAAACTTTGCGTTACGCATCTTAATTGAACCGCCGTATACCGAACGGTACGTACGGTGGTGTGAGAGGTCGGGAGTTAATCACTCCCTCCTACTCGATTGTGTCTGGTATGGGCTCTATAATCGAATGTAGCTAACATGATAATTAAGTTATATTTACAATCCTGATTTTGAGTAGAAACGAGTTTACATATCATAGCTTATCGGAAGCTGCTTATATACGAAGGGAGAGAAGGTGCGCTTTGATCAGCATCGACTCTCCTTTTTTGTCTATAAATGTGTACTTTTACGAACGGTTTGACCTGCCAAGAGAATAAAGGATCTTTGAATTAATATCTCAAGTATTCTACGGTATTTAATTTAATAAGAAAAAGCAGAATGTAAAAAACTCTTTACATATACATATTATGTAATATACTTAAAATGTAAAGAACTTTTGACATAAAAGGAGTGAGTAAATTGTTATCTTGGTTAGTAATAATAGTAGTATCTTTATTGCTCTTTCTAATATTGGGGAAAATAACCGGAAGTGAAGAACATGGATATAAAACAAATGACGATGAGCGAAAGAAACACATTAAACAGCAGGCAATCGTAAGCAGTTGGATTATGCTCTTAGTATTCTTCGTAATCAACTTTTTCAATGATTTCTTCAATTTAAGCGATATGCGATTAAATAATGTGCCGCTAATTTACCCGGAATTACTGTACTTGCTTATTGCTGTTATTAGTTACTCCATTTTTTATGTGATGTACCGTAAAAGACTAGGTGGTTGAAGCGAATGAAAAATCAGATTCAGGAATTGCGTAAATTAAAGGGATTTTCTCAAGAAGAATTAGCCAAAAGATGTTCAGTATCAAGACAAACAATTAATGCGATTGAAAACAATAAGTATGATCCAACATTAGCGTTGGCATTTAAACTGTCTAAGAATCTTAATGCAAAAGTTGATGAATTATTTATTTTTGAGGAGGAAAGCAAATGAGCATAGCAAATTGGAGGGAAATGAGGATTGAAAAGAAAGTAAGCTTAATCTGCTCTATTGTTTTAATCGTTGCCATTGGCGGCTTTGGTATTTATGAATGGTTAAGGAAAGATTTAATAACAGCTTCGACAATTTTTTATCTATTTTTAGGCATCGGTTTTTTCTTTCAGTCTTTGACTTGGGGAGATATGGATGGAAAGCATGAAGGAGAAAAAGATGAATTAGATAAACACATAACCTTAACCAGTTCTAAAATTAGCTATTATCTGTTGCTTGTATTGATGGTAATCGTTCTAATTTTTACTGAAAGAGTCACCGCATTAAATGATATTCAAAACATTCCCCTTGTTATTGTAATTGGACTGGCATTTGTTACACTTCCAATTACTGAGTTTTTTGTTTCGAAAAAATTCCAGTGAGTTTTTTTGCTGGTGCTTAGTTTACATATCATGAATCTATCAGAAGTTGAAATTTTAGGAGTGAATATAAGAAGTGGAAAACGAAGAAAGTACAAGTTACTTATCAACTGGCGAATTATCAAAGATACTGAATATCTCGGTGCGGACTATTCGTTATTACGATCAAATCGGGTTGGTGAATCCTTCAAAGAAGGCTGCCGGTGGTAAGCGGTACTATTCCAAAGAGGATATTCTAAAATTGCAAAAGATTATTCTGCTCAAATCGTTGAATCTGTCGCTCGAAGACAGTCGGAGTATCCTGGCCGAGCAGTCTATGTTCGCTATCTTGCTTGCCCATCAGTCTTTGTTGAGTGAAGAGATGGAGCACCTGACAAATTCTTTGAAGCATACCCAATCGCTATTGAATTTGCTGGACTTAAAAGCAACCCTTCACTGGGAGGATTTAATTTCCTTGGTGGCAAATGAAGAGAAAGAAAAAGATTGGAATCAATATTTCTCTGTGGAACAGCAAGCACATCTTAAAAGTCAGTTACCTAAACTTGAAAGCGGAGATAGGGTCACTAAAAAGTGGATCAATATCATCAAAAGGATTGAGCTTTGTCTTGAGAATGGGGTTTCCTCTACCTCTTTGGAAGGTCAACTCATTCTTGAGGATGTTGACATTCTATCGGAAGAAACGTTTGGCGACGATTCAGAACTGGTCGAGGCTTTTTGGGAAGTCCGCAAATCCCCCGAAGCTTCTGCGGAGCTGGGTCTTTATCCAATCTCACCAGCGATTATTGATTTTCTAGAGATGGCCGCTAAAAAAGAAGTCTCTCCAGACTGACAGCCGGAGCACGTCAGTCTGGAGAGAAGATGGTCAAGCTATGGCAGTCAGGATTACGGCAATCCCGTTGAATATTCCGTGAATCAGGATACTTGGAATGATGGACCCAGTTTTTTGATAAACCCATGAAAAAATAAGGCCTGATACAAAATTCACCGGCAAGGTATTGTATGTAGGAATATGGACAACCGTAAAAATAAGGGAACTGATCAGCATACCGCTCAAAACACCATAGCGGCTGCTGAAAAATCGGTAAAGGAAGCCGCGATAAAAAATTTCTTCGTAGATAGGGGAGATAATCGCGGCCGATACAAATCCTATTGTAAAGTTCAACAAAGTCATCTGTGACTGGAGACTTTCCGTTTTACTGTTTTCCGTTCCAACTCCTATAAAAGACATACCAATTACCAACACGATGCTCACGACAATCAGGATGATTGTCCAAACGGCTATCAGCTTCCACTCTCTTAAAGGAAATGGTTTTAATCCGACAGCTTTCCAAGATTGTCCCTTTGGTTTTAAAACGATGAAATAAAGCGCCGTTGTAAAAATGATGGCCATGATGAAACCAATCAATGTACCGGCATATAACTCATTTTGAAAATTGCCCAATAGATAATTAAATAATACAGTTTCAATGAAAATCGGAACCAGTACCAATACAAGAAACAGCATATAAATTAAATCCCGCCATTTCCACATTTCATTTCGTTCAAAAGATCCTTCTATCAACTTTATCCCTCCAGTTTTTCAACTTACTGATACCAGCATACGTGGTGACGTAAGGTGACCTGCAAGGGTTTTCTAACGATTACTGGTTCTGATATGAGAGTTTACATATGATGGCTTATCGGAAGTTCCACAGGAAAAGCAGGTACTTTCTATAAGATGTCTGCTCTTTTTAAACAACGTTATATTTTTTTATATCAATTATATCTGGATTACATCAGAATTTAACCAACTTAATTTTCAGTTTTGTAAAACGCGGTCTTGATATAGAGGACTTCTTGAGTTTGTTTTTAAACGGATTTATTACTAACAAATAGTTCATAAAGTCAGAAATATGCTGCTCCTAAAAATATGAAGTGTAGATTTTCCGGAAAAGGGAATTCCTAAAAAGAAGCTTTTATTAAAAAGTATGCAACAGGGAAGGAATGAACTTAATGGCACAATCACTGAAAGGCAAGACAGCATTCATTACAGGAGCGGGCAAGGGAATCGGGAAGGCGACGGCAATTGCCCTGGCAGAAGAAGGCGTCAATATTGGAATGATGGCACGGACAGAATCCGATTTGAAGACGGTTGCGGAAGAATTGGAGAGCCGCGGTGTCAAAGCGAGCTATGCGACAGCCGACGTTTCGGATATGGAACAGGTCAACCAGGCAGTCGAGAAATTGACTGCCGATCTTGGTCCAGCTGATATTTTGATCAATAATGCGGGAATCGGCACATTCGGTCCGTTTCTTGAAATCGATCCAGCCGAGTGGAAAAAGATGATCGATGTCAATCTGATGGGTATGTATTATGTCACACGCGCTGTTCTGCCGCAATTAATCAATAAAAGCGGCGGGGACATCATCAATATATCCTCGATGTCCGGTGTCAAAGGCACAGAAGGCTCCAGCGCCTATAGTGCTTCAAAATTCGGAGTGCTTGGCATGACAGAATCGTTGTCCCAGGAAGTCCGCAAACACAATATCCGTGTTTTTGCGTTGACGCCTAGCCTTGTTATCACTGAATTTTTCGGTGATGGCAATAAACCGGAGAAGAGTGAAGAGAAATTCATGCAGGCAGAAGACCTGGCTGAATATATGGTTGCCCAGCTCAAACTGCATCCGCGGATTTTCATTCCGAAGTCGAGCTTGTGGGCGACCAATCCATTCTAAAAACAGTTGCGGATAGTATTTTGCTGCTACCGGATAGTATTATAGATATGACGATAGTATTTTAAAAATGCGGACAGTATTGGGGTGATTCCGGATAGCATATCCATTTATCTGGAAGATCGAGCAGGGAATTCAGAAGGGGAAGTGGTCATTTGGTGAAATGGAAAGAAGAAATGATGATTAAACAACCGATTGAGAAGATTTGGCAGCTGTTTTTGGACGAAAACGCCAAAATTCTCTACCCGAAACTCGAAGATCATGTGCTGGTGGAGAATGAAAATAATGAAACCGGCGCAAAACATGCGCAAAGTTATATGGAAGGCAAACAGCTGCAGACCTATATCGTAGAGACTAAACGGTTTGAAGATACACCCAACAGAAAAGTCCGCCACACCCGATTTGAGATGAACGGACTCTTTGAAGTCAATTATGTCTTCACATTGGGTAAAAAAGGCGAAGATCTTACGCTGTTCACTTATGAGGGGACACAAAAAGGACTGACAGTTACAGGGAAAGCAATGCTGATGGCCGGCAGCAAGAAAAGACGAAACGAAACAGTTATCGATTTCATGCAGCGGGTTGAAACAAAGGCTGAAAAATTGGAAAAAAATAAATAGTAATGAAAAAGCCTGATTTGACAGTGCACCTAAATTTTAGTTTTTACTCTAATTTTTGGGTTACTGGCATCTCAGGCTTTCTTTAATTTTCTTCTCAGGAAGGATATACTGTTAAGAATCAGAAAAGTTTAAAAGATCCACATAACCCTCGGCTGAATTCGATGAATTTTTGTAATCTGGAAGGAGTGATCGATCATGATTGAATGGGAAGAAGAACGCATCATCGATCAGAATATCGATAAAGTGTGGACGCTGTTTGCAGATGCAAATATCAAAAAAATCATGCCTCAAGTTGAGAAACATGAACTGATTGAAAAGACGGAGAAAGAAATCGGTGCCAAGCATATGCAAAGTTATAAAGAAGGAAAGCGGACTGAGACATATATCGTGGAGACGCTTGCCTACGAGGATAAACCCGATAAAAAACATAAACAGATTTTCTTTGTGATCGGCAAAGCTTTTGAAATCGATTTATGTTTTTCCTTGATAACGTTAGGGGAGAACAAAACAAAATTGATTTATTCCGGATGCAACCAAGGCCGCAATTTTATCGGCAGGGCGATGATGAAAATGGCAAACAATAAAAGCAATTCAAAAACAGTGGAAGCGTTCCTGGACCGTGTCGAACAGGAAGCGATGAACTTATAATTCAATATCAGCAGGAGAAGGAAGAGTTCCTGTTATTTTTACAGCAAGTATGTACTTATGGTAAAAGATAAAGGGGCATTTATTTTGAATATATGTAGTAAACTACATAAGGATTATCTGTAAAATAAAATACCAGTCAACAAGAAACAAATTGAACTAAAAGGTTCTCCAATTAACGATATCAAAGTAATGGATAGGAATCGATAGTGAATAAATGGCCGTTTTTACTAATTATTCATCACGTTTAACAAATTAATGGAAATTATTAAGGAAACTGTAACCTTTTCTGTTTTATTTCGCCTAAGCTTAAAAGGGGTGTTGAAATGAGAAGAGAATGTATCATATTACTGGCTTTAACAACCTTAATGGGATGTTCTTCGCCGTCGGACGTAAGCACAGGACAAAGTCCTTCGCAGCCGGCACAAACCACTCAGTCTGCACAGCAAAACGACGAATGTCCTGATGGCATCATTGATTGGGTAGATGTTTTGAAAATAAACGATATCCAGTATTCTGCGTTATGGAATGAATCAATACCGGTTGAAGAGAATATGAAAGGTGATGTGGTGGGGGAAGTAAGCTATCAAATGGACGGTAATGCCTGTTCGAATCACCAGATGCAGAACGGTGATGCAGCGTTTTTGGAAGTGGGAACTGAAGTATTCGAATTTATCGGCTACGATTCCGATTTCCGTGTAATTGCTAATGATGTGATTTACGAAGTGAATGAAAATGAGAAAGCCCAGACGATCGCTGATCTTTATGATATAGAAGGAAAAGTTGTGGGAATGAGTCTTAGAAGCTATTTCGACGGGAGTTTCATAACGGATTTGAAAGAAGAACATTGGAAGGAATTTCTCGATGAGTATTTGGCTCTGGAATACGTTGGCTTTGATAAAGTGTATGATGAAATCGGCAACGAAGACAGTGCCTTCCTGGATATCCATTTGGAAGATGGCAGTTCTTTGCGATTCGGTTATTGGACGGAAGCCAATGTGGTCAATCCAGGTGCGTACGCCAGTGAAAAGATGCTTGAGATCATTGAGCAATATCAATAAAAAAAGAACAGGAGAAAAAATGAGCTTCCAAATTCGTGACATGAAAGAAGAAGACATTAAAGAGGTCCAGCAAGTTGCGAAAACGAGCTGGAACGACATATCCGAAGGGTTAATTCCTGCATATATCCAGGAAAACTTCTTAAATTCAGCTTACAGTGCTGAAATGTTGAAGCGACGCCTTGCTGTGTCTTCACTATATGTTGCTGAAGTTGACGGAAAAATTGTGGGCTTCAGCAATTTCTCGAAAGTAAAAGAAGGAGGGAAAGTGGAGCTGGGTGCTATTTATCTGCTTCCTGGGCACCAAGGAAAGGGATTAGGATCAGCTTTATTGAATGAAGGAATAAACAACGCACGGAATGTTTCACAAGTGTTCGTGAATGTGGAAAAAGAGAATGAGACGGGTGTTAACTTCTATAAAGCAAAAGGGTTTAAAAAATTATCTGACTTTGAAGACGATTTGGAAGGACATATAACAAGTATGATCCGCTTGGTGAAAGACCAGCTTAATGACAGAGAAATTTAACGTTAACTCTAATAGTATATGTAGATAAATACAAAAGGATTTAATATAAAAAACAAAAATGTAACAAGAAGTCAAAAGACTCAGGAGGCAAACTTATGAATGCTAACTACCCGAGACATATTGTTGCGGTTTCTGCGTATATAACAAATGGAGAGAGGGAGGCGTTGCTTGTCAAAGCGCATTGGCGCAAAGATACATGGGAGCCGCCAGGCGGGCAAGTGGTACAAGGCGAAGCTTTGGATGAGGCTGTGCGCAGGGAAGTTCTTGAGGAAATTGGGATAGAGATTGATATTCATGGAATAACCGGTGTCTATTACAGCGCAAGCAGTGAGATTTTATCTGTGGTGTTTCGAGCAACTTGCAGCATGTCAGAAATCAAGATGCAGCCGGAAGAGATTTTTGACGCGAAATTTATTGCTTTAACAGAAGAAAATATCGAAAAATACATAACGCGTCCACACATGGTTTCCAGAACACTGGACGCCATGCAGGCAAAAGAGTCCATTCCATACGAGACCTGGGAAGCCCGACCTTATAATTTACTCGGCCGTATCGAAAAGAAAAAGTTGTCCATCACTTAAATAGTGGAATTGAAAGTTCGATCAGCCGTATACAAATGCCTCCTATAGGGAGTTTTTTTTTTCGTTAAAATAAAACTCCCTTTTTTGTTATACTGAATGAAATGGTATTGACAATAAATTCTGAAATCTTGAAAGGGGTCGCGGTCATGGTGTTTTTGAAATTTTTTCTTGAGATATTGGTAATAGCGATCATCATTTATATAATCAGCGGCCGTTTGATGGGGCCCAAAGTGAATTTCCGAAAAAGGGTTCTTTCGGTTTCATTGGGGGTTGTACTTACCACATTTTTATATTGGTATTCCTATTTGCGTTTTACCGATTATATGGATTTGGATACTATCCAAATCGTTCAAGATGAAACATCTATCCTGTGGATTGGCAGCATGCTGCTGATCTCTATGCTGCTGTATCTGTTCCTGGAATTATTCGATCCAATGGAGCTGGGTGAATCAGGTGATCCAAAAACGGGCAAAGATTTCTTTTTGGTCCGTTGGAGAAGCCGTTTGAGAGAACAGAAACGGCTAAGCAGAATCCTGGAAATCTCAGTACGCAACGGTTTTTCGCAAGCGCTTGATTTTGCCCGGCACCGGGGGGAGAATGACCGGGAATTGGCACGTGCTTTCCGCGTCACTTTGGAGGAGAGTGGCGGCATATTCATTAAATTCGGCCAGATGCTTTCCACCCATAGCGAGCTTTTTCCGCCAGCTTTCATAAATGAATTGGGTTCATTGCAGCAAAATGTCAAACCGTTGACGAGTGAGCAAGTAGAGCATTTATTGAATGAAAAACTGCCATATCGGATAGAAGATGTCTTTGCTGAAGTGGATAAGGAACCGATTGCTGCTGGCTCCATCGGGCAAGTTCATAAGGCATTGTTGAGGAACGGTGATGAAGTCGTCGTAAAATTGCTGCGTCCTGATATCCGCAACATCATGCGGGATGATTTGAATCTTCTGGTGGCATTCACCGAATGGCTGTCGATGAAATCCGCTTGGATCAACAGCATCGGCATCCGGGATCTGGCAATCGGGTTTGCCAATAGCATGCGGGAAGAAGTGAACTTTAACATTGAGATACGCAATACAGTTCAACTCGCTAACATTATTGGGAAAAGCGATTATGGCATCAAGGTTCCTATAGTCTATACAGAGTTCAGCAATGACAAAATTATTGTTCTGGAATATCTGGAAGGCAAGAGCATTGCGAAAGGGCAGGAGCTGTTCGACCGTTACCAGGTGGATCGCAGCGAATTCGCGCAGACTATCCTATTCTCTTATCTGGAACAGATGTTTTTCAACGGTATTTTCCATGCGGATCCGCATCCGGGCAATATCTTTATTGATCGTATGGATGGCAGCCCGATTATCCTGGATTTCGGTGCAGTCGGCAGGCTGTCTGATGAACAGCAAAAGGCGCTGAACCTGTTTGTGATCGGGATCCAGCAGAATGACGCAGAAGTCATGTCGGATGCCGTCATGGCTCTTGTACAGGATACACACAGCATAGACCGGAAGAAATTTGAGTACGCTATCGGCCAAAGCCTTATGCGCATCTCTTATATCGATAAGATTCCGACAAGGGAACTGATTCATTCCATGTTTGATATCGTCCGTGATTTCGGCTTGAAGTTCTATCCGCCTGTGGGTACGGCATTACGGGCATTAATCGTTCTGGACAGCACTATCCACTCGATGGACCCGAATTTCGATATGTTCAGGGAATCCAAGACATTCGCCAAAAAGTATAAAGCTTCTTATCTGTTTAAACCCTTTACACAGCCTTCAGCAACGAAAGAAAAATTGGAAGAAGAGCTGGCTGTATGGCTTCCGGAGTTAATGAAAGTGCCTAAAAGACTAGACCGTCTTGTTCAACGTGTAGAATCCGGCAAAGTGATCCTGCATCATGACGTATTTTCGGATAAACATAATTCCATGTTCGTCACGCAATTATTTTCACGCTTCGTATTGCTGATGACCGGCATCACATTCGGTCTAGTGTCAGCGGCTTTATTGGCCATTGCGCAGTTTATCGACACCGCATATGCGGTATATTTAAATATAGCGTCTTATGCAGGGCTGTTTTTAAGTGTAGTATTATTGGTCAGACTGTCGATACAGGCAATTCGTGATATGAAACGAACGAGTGGCCTATAGGACGCTGTATGCTCACGCAGGGACACTGCAGGAGTCAAAAGGAGTGGATTAGATGGAACGACCAAGTCCAAGAGAGATTCTCGAACAGAAAATGCGCGAAACCCGTCCGTCCTGGACGCGAAATGCTCCAGCAAAGCCGCGTAAATATAAAGCCAGTATGAAACGGGTTGATGATTATGTTGTACTTGATTTTGAGACGACTGGACTCCGTGCAGGAAGCGATAAAATCATTCAAATCGGCGCCGTCAAATACATTAACCATATGCATAAGGACACCATGTATTTAACGATTAATCCCCAACAGCATATTTCAAGCACGATTACACGTATCACAGGCATTACAAATGCTGATGTGCGTGATGCACCGGTTATCGAGGAAGTTGCTCATGAATTGATCCAATTTATCGGAGGGTTGCCGATCATCGCGCATAACGCGCCGTTTGATATGGGATTCCTGTACGCATTGGAGGAAATTACGCCGATTCCGGAGTATACGGTAATCGACACAGTGAAACTGGCGCGTAAAGTGATACCAGAGACACCGAACCATAAGCTGACGACTTTATCAGCGTTTCTGGAGCTTGAGCATAATGCGCACGATGCACTCGGTGACTGCCTGGCAACAGCTGCGATTTATCAGTTTTGTATAGACCGTTTATGAATATTTTAATTTGGATTACTTACAGTAATGAAAACCCCTCAAAATTCATTTTGAGGGGTTTTTAAAAAATTTTAAAGGTTATTTATAGGTAGGAGTGTTCGTTTTGAATGAATTTCCTAATAAAAGAAGTAAATCCATATTAACTCAAAATGAGATAATTGCTTTATACTTGGAAGGTTACAGTACTTCTGAAATAGGTAGTTTCTCGAACGTTTCAGCCAGATATATACGTTCGATACTTAATAAAAATCAGGTCGAAATGAGACCTATAGGCAGTTGGAAAAGAAAATTTAAAGTGAACGAAAACTATTTTAAAACATGGTCCAATAATATGGCATATATATTAGGCTTTTTTATGGCCGACGGATGTATGGTACAAGATCAGCAAACAATAAGTTTCGCCCAAAAGGAAAAGTATATTCTTATGCAAATAAAAGACGTAATAGAATCAACTCATCCTATCATTCAGAATCCAAT
>NZ_PJBO01000045.1:0-12185 GCF_002836425.1 Planomicrobium sp. MB-3u-38
GTAAAGCACATTTTACTTAACGAGCCGACTTTTCCTCCGGCTCTCAGCAAGTGAGAAGGGCAATCGAATGGACAGCAGTCCGCGCTGGCGGCGGACTGCCCAGTGGGCGGCGCTTCGGCCGCCGCCCTATTTTGGCTGATAGTGGGTTGAGTCACATGGGTGGAGTTCTATATTATAGTTTTAGGTGTCTATCTTATGGTTTTGTATTTCTATCTTACGTTTTTCGGATTGTATCTTACGGTTTTCGCCTTTTATCTTACGAACCCACACTTCCACAGGCTCTCACCAAAAGAAAAGTGCATTCGAATGGAAAGCAGCCCGCTGCCATCGCGGACTGCCCAGTGGGCGGCGCTTCAGCCGCCGCCCGATCTTGGCCGATAGTGGGTTGAGTTGCTAAGGTTGAGTTCTATCTTATAGTTTAGGGTGTCTATCTTATGGTTTTGTATTTCTATCTTACGTTTTTTGGGTTCTATCTTATGATTTGCCACTCTTATCTTACGAACCCACACTTCCGCAGGCTCTCACCAAAAGAAAAGTGCATTCGAATGGACAGCAGTCCGCGCTGGCGGCGGACTGCCCAGTGGGCGGCGCTTCGGCCGCCGCCCTATTTTGGCTGATAGTGGGTTGAGTCACATGGGTGGAGTTCTATCTTATAGTTTTAGGTGTCTATCTTATGGTTTTGTATTTCTATCTTACGTTTTTCAGATTGTATCTTACGGTTTACCACTCTTATCTAACGAATCCACTATTCATCGCATTCCCATTTCCCATCAAAAATCCTACTCCCAACCCAACCGTTTTCCCTTGTCCAAATCCACATTATTAATTATGATGATGACAACAGGGCAAACGTTGCGTAAGCCGAGGGTTTATTGCCTAAAATAACAATCTTTATGAATATCCTCCCTGTTATTATTCAGCGTGAAAAGAATATAATAGAAGAAAACCATGAATGGAACGGAGATCATTATGACATTATCCCTTAATCCACGGGCGGAAGCGCTCGTTATATCAGGCATCCGCCAGTTTTTCAACCAGTTGGTCGATTATCCGGGTGCCATCAATTTGACGATCGGCCAGCCCGACTTTCCGACGCCGGAAGCGGTGAAGAAAGCTGGGATGGAGGCCATTGCAGCCAATAAGACGAGCTATTCCCATAATGCGGGGCTGATCGAGCTGCGCCAGGAAGTTGCGGCGTTTTTCGGCGATACGTACGGTTTGTCCTATAATCCGCAGACGGAGATCATCATCACGAACGGCGCCAGCGAAGGGCTGGATTCACTGCTGCGCACAATCATTGAAGAAGGCGACGAAGTCATTATCCCGGCGCCTTGCTACACGGGCTACGTGCCGCTCATTGAATTGAACGGCGGCAAAGCGGTGCTGCTTGATACGTCGGATACGGCACTTGTGCCGGACCCGGAGCGTTTGGAAGCGGCCATCACGAATAAAACAAAAGCTGTGTTATTCAATTTCCCTTCGAATCCGACGGGTGTCAGCTTGAATAAAGAAGAAACGGATGCATTGGTCGAAGTGTTGAAAAAACACGAAATCTTCATCATATCGGATGAAATCTATTCGGAGAATGTCTTCGAGGGCCAGCATTTTTCATTCGCGTGCTACGACGACATCAAAGACCGGACCTTCCTGGTGCATGGCCTCTCGAAATCGCATTCGATGACGGGCTGGCGGATGGGCTTTTTGCTCGGGCCGCAGGAATATTTGCAGCATGTGCTGAAAGTGCATCAATATAACACGGTCTGCGCGTCATTGCCGAGCCAGCACGCCGCGATTGAAGCGCTGCGCAACAACCGTTTCGTGCCGGATGAAATGAACGATGCCTATAAGACGCGCCGCGATTATGTTTACGGCAAATTAATCGAAATGGGATTTGACGTCGTCAAGCCCACTGGAGCTTTTTACATATTTCCATCCATCGAGAAATTCGGGCTGACTTCATTCGAATTCGCAACGCGCCTGTTGAAAGAGGGGGGCGTTGCGGCAGTGCCGGGCTCAGCTTTCACAACATATGGTGAAGGTTTCCTGCGTATTTCGTATGCTTATGCGATGCCGACATTGGAACAGGCGATGGAGCGGATGGCCGATTGGCTGAAAACTGTGCAAGTGACTGAAAGGGGATAAGTTATGGGGCTGTTATGGGGAACACCGGAGGAATTGAAAAACTTACTTTGTGAAATGGTCAGCTGGAACAGCATTACGCTGTCTGAAGGGGAAGTTGAATTCGCTTATAACTTGAAGGAAAAGCTGATGCAGATTCCTTACTTCCAGGAAAATCCTGAAAAGATTTATCTTGGTGAAGTCAATTGGGACCGCCAATACGTCACCGCTTTATACAAACATCCGGAGGCCACCGACACCATCGTTCTGATGAGCCATTTCGATACGGTTGAAACGGAGGAATACGGCGATTTGGAGCCGCTTGCCTGCAAGCCGGTCGAATTGACGGAAGCGTTGAAGGATTTTCGCGATGAACTGGACGAATACGCCCAAGCGGATCTCGATTCAGGTGAATACCTTTTCGGCCGCGGCACGATGGACATGAAAGCGGGTCTCGCGATGCACATGGCGATGCTTGAAAAAGCTGCAGCCAATGAATGGCACATCAACTTGGTGCTGTTGTCCGTGCCGGATGAAGAAGTCAATTCCGCCGGCATGCGCTACAGCGTCGGCAAGCTACTCGACCTTGAACGCGAATACGGACTTGAATATATTTTATTCCTGAACGGCGAGCCTTCATTCGCGCAAAAGCCAGGGGACCAGGACCATTATATTTACACAGGCTCAATCGGCAAAATCATGCCGTCCGCCATGTTCTACGGCAAAGAGACGCATGTCGGCGAACCGTTGTCAGGCATCACATCGAGCTATATCTCGACATACCTGACCCACCGGATGGAATGGAATCCATCGTTCAAAGAAACCGTCTACGGTGAAACGACGCCGCTGCCGGTAACTCTCATGCAACGTGACATCAAGCATTCCTATTCAGCCCAAACGCCGTACCGGACGTATGCGATGTACAACGTATTCACCATGGAACACAGCGCCAAAGAAGTATTCGACCTGTTCGAAGGCGTCGCAAAAGATGCCGCAGCGCATTGCATGGCCGATTACCGTTCAATGTGCCGCAATGAAAACATCGAGCCTGTCGGAGATATCCAGGTCATGCGCTATGAAAATCTGGTGAAATACGCGCTTGAAAAATTCGGACTCGATTACTTCAACGAATTGATCCGTGATACGCTGATGCATCCGGAATGGGACGTGCGCGAAAAATCGATGCACATCACCGATATCCTCCTGCTCAATTGCCAGGAACTCACGCCGGCGATCGTCATCATGTTCGCGCCGCCGTATTACCCGGCGGTCAACTCGTCGGAAGACGAACTGGTCAAGCATCTGGTTGAGCAGATTACGGATAACGCCAAGGCGAAATTCGGTTATCAGCTCAATCAAATCCATTATTTCAACGGAATTTCCGATCTCAGCTATGTCAATTATGGCGACCAGGAAGAAGGCTGGGTCACATACGAAAGCAACACGCCAGTCTACGGCGATTCCTACAGCATCCCGTTCCAGGCCATGTCGCAATTGAAAGCGCCGGTCCTCAACATCGGCCAATTCGGCAAGGATGCCCACAAACGGACCGAACGCCTCCACATCAAAAACGCCTTCGAGCAGATGCCAGCCCTGCTCGAAGAGATGATCCTATCGATACCAGTGAAAAGCCGCCTGTGAGGGGGCTTTTTTTGGTGGGGGATCTGGTGAGAGTCGTATGAAAAGTGGGCACGTTAAGTAAAAGTGGCTATACGTCAGCATATTTTCGCTATACGACACCAAACTGAATCTATACGACACTAAATCACAGCTATACGATAGCAAACCTCCACCCAAACGAGTCAACCCACTATCTGAATTGATCGGGCGGCGGCCGAAGCGCCGCCCACTGGGCAGCCCGCGATGCGGGCTGCTTTCCATTCTGAGTGCACTTTTCTTTTGGTGAGAGTCGTATAAAAAGTGGGCTCCTTAAGTAAAAGTCGCTATACGTCAGCAAATCTTCGCTATACGACACCAACCATCTTCTATACGACACCAAATCACGGTTATACGATAACAAACCTCCACCCAAACGAGTCAACCCACTCTCTGAAATGATCGGGCGGCAACTGCCGCCCACTGGGCAGTCCGCGCTGGCGGCGGGCTGCTTTCCATTCATATGCACTTTTCTTTCGATGAGAATTGTATGAAAAGTAGGGCGTGTTAAGTAAAATGCGCTATACGACAACAACTCGTCGCTATACGACAACAACCAGCATCTATACGACAACACCCCCACGCTATATGCCACCCACCCTAGCACCGCCCCACAAATAAAGATACAATCATATATAATCACACCACCAAAGGAGCGGACCTATATGAAAATCAGCAAAGCAGAGATTTACGCGGTGAACTTTCCGCTGAAAGAGCCGTTCATTATTTCGTATGCCAGCTATCCGAGTATGGCGGCGATTATTGTCAGGCTCCAAACGGACGATGGGCTCGTAGGCTACGGCGAGGCCGTGCCGGATGAGCATGTGACCGGGGAGCAGGTGGATGCGGCGTTTGAGATTTTGAAGCATTTGCTGGTGCCGCAAGTTATCGGCCAAAGTCCGTTCGATATAGAGCAGATTCACCACCAAATGGATGCCGCGATTTCCGGCAATCCGGCTGCGAAAGCCGCTATCGATATTGCCTGTTATGACTTGATGGGAAAAGCGACGGGGCAGCCCGTCTATAATTTAATTGGAGGCAAGGCGCATGAACATCTGCAGTATCCGAAAGTGCTGAGTATTGAAGCGCCGGAAATCATGGCGGACAAAGCGAAAAAAGCGGTGGGACAGGGATTCTCCAGTTTGAAGCTGAAAGTTGGCTTGGACGATGCCGCGCTCGATATTGAGCGGATCTATGCAGTGCGTGAAGCGGTGGGCGATGAGGTACCGATCCGGATTGATGTGAATCAGGGGTGGAAAACGGTCGGGCTCGCGGTGCAGACGATCAATTACCTTGAAGGCGCCAATCTGACATGGATTGAACAGCCGATCCGAATGGGTGATATCCGCGGTTTGGCCGAAGTGCGGCGCAAAGTGTCGACACCGATTATGGCAGATGAAAGCGTGCAGACGATGGAAGATGTGCTGGAGATCATCCGTTTGGAGGCCGCTGATTACATCAATATCAAATTGATGAAATCGGGCGGCATCTTCCCGTCGATTCAAATGGCCAAAGCGGCTGAAGCAGCGGGAATCATTGCACAGATCGGATCGATGGTTGAGTCTTCTGTCGGGTCCGCGGCAGGCTATCACGCGGTGATGTCACGCAAGAATATTCAAACAGCCGAGCTGACCGGACCGCTTTTATTCGCGGAAGAGATCGGGAATCTCCAGTATGAATTGCCTTATGTGGAACTGAGCGGCAAGCCGGGGCTTGGAATAGATGTCGATATGGCCAAATTGGAAAAACTTACGATCAAATCGGCGAAAGTGGAAGGGTGAATGAACGGAATGGAAATTAAACAGCAGATCCAGAAATATTTTGATCACTTCCATGCGAATCCGGAAGTGAGCTGGAAAGAATTCAAAACGACCGAGAAGTTGCAGGAAATTATGAATGAACTGGGTGTCCGCTCCAATATTTTCGACGACCTCACCGGGTTGATTGCGGAAATTGGGGAAGGTGAGGAGATTGTCGCGGTGCGTGCAGACATCGACGCGCTTTGGCAGGAAGTCGGCGGGACGATGCAGGCGAACCATTCATGCGGGCACGATGCCAATATGGCGATGGTGCTGGGTGCCTTATTGTACCTGCGGAATGAAACACTGACGAAACGTGTGCGTTTTATCTTTCAGCCAGCGGAAGAACAAGGCAACGGTTCACTGTCGATGATTGAGCGGGGAGCGGTGGAAGGCGTGAGCCATCTGTTCGGCGTCCATCTGCGTCCGGCAGAAGAATTGCCGCTCGGCAAAGTGTCGCCGGCACTGCATCACGGAGCAGGAATTTTCCTCAGAGGGAAAATTACGGGAGACGACGCCCATGGTGCGCGGCCGCACCAAGGCAGGAATGCGATGGATGTCATTGCGGCAATTCACCAATTTGTGAAGTCGGTCTATTTCTCACCGTTCGAGTCCTATTCGGCAAAGCTGACGAATGTGCAGATGGGCGGCGAAAGCTTGAATATCATTCCGGGCAGCGCGACGTTTGCGCTCGATGTCCGTTCGCAGTCGAATGAGTTGATGGATGAATTGCGGAAACGCATTGATGAAGGTTTTGCCTCACTATCCAAACTTTATAATGTCGCCATCGACTGGGAGTGGACCGATTATACGCCAGCTGCGGAAGTGTCAGATGAGGCGATGGAAATTGCGCGGACCGCGATCCGGAATGTGGTTGGCGAAGAAAATACGGCCGAGCCGCTGCATACGCCTGGCGCGGACGATTTTCATTTCTATACGATCCGAATACCGGAATTGAAGGCGGCGATGGTCGGTGTCGGAGCAGATCTTACACCCGGACTTCATCACCCCGATATGACGTTCGATCCCGAAGCACTCGATATTGGGGCGCGTGTGTTGGCGGAAACACTGAAAAACGCCTAAAACATTTCCCGGGAAATAGAGCATGGAATTAATGCTTATGACACTAACGGAGCAATCTTCAATATGATACAGTGAATTGAGCAGAAGGAAACCCTCTTGAAAAAGAGGGTTTTATTAATTTGGACTCAAAAAAGTTTGAATTTTTAATGATTTTCTTTTGCAGGATACATCGCCCGCAACAGGTTTTCTCAACAGTTGCTGCGGGTATAGAGAATAAGTTTGCTCAACTTAGAGGAGGATTTTTTGAATGGATGCAATTTTAGACGCGTTGACGTGGATCGTTGACGAAGGAAATAACTTATTATGGACATACATATTGATCGCTCTATTGTTAGGATTGGGCGTTTACTTCACCATCCGCACTAAATTTGTGCAAGTAAGGCTATTTGGCGAAATGTTCCGCGTCATCAGTGAAAAGAAAGATGGGGAAAAAGGGGTTTCGGCTTTCCAGGCATTCACCATTTCAACGGCATCACGCGTTGGGACAGGGAATATTACAGGTGTAGCATTGGCGGTTGCCATTGGTGGACCAGGCGCTGTGTTCTGGATGTGGATGGTTGCGCTGATCGGTATGGCGACAGCTTTCATCGAAAGCACATTGGCGCAGGTATATAAAGTGCGCGACGGCGAGCAGTTCCGCGGAGGCCCCGCTTATTATATGGAGAAAGCGCTGGGCAACCGGAAATTAGGCATCGTTTTTGCCATTCTATTGACCCTCGCATTCGGCTTCATCTTCAACTCTGTACAATCGAATACCATCGCGCAATCGTTCGGGGATGTCTTCAATATTCCGGATTGGACGGTCGGATTAGGATTGGTGCTGTTGGCGGCTGTCGTAATCTTCGGCGGTGTCAAACGGATCGCGAAAGTTACTCAAGTAGTTGTGCCGGTCATGGCGATCCTTTATCTACTAGTGGCTATCTATATTGTCATCATGAATATTACGGAAATTCCAGCAGTCTTCATGCTGATCATCGAAAATGCTTTCGGCCTTGAAGAAGCAGTCGGCGGCGGTATCGGTGCAGCCATCATGCAAGGCGTGCGCCGCGGCTTGTTCTCGAACGAAGCCGGTATGGGTTCTGTTCCGAACGCGGCTGCATCAGCTAACGTTTCCCACCCTGCAAAACAAGGGCTTGTACAGAGTCTGGGTGTGTTCTTCGATACGATCGTCATCTGTTCGGCAACTGCTTTCATCATTATCCTTGCCGACCTTTATAACACAAGTGAACAGGAAGGCATCCTGCTTACACAGGCGTCCCTTGGCGTGCACGTAGGCGACTGGGCTCCGTACTTCCTGGCTGTTGCGATTCTGTTCTTCGCATTCAGTTCGATCATCGGTAACTATTATTACGGCGAAACGAACATCGAATTCATCAATGCCCACAGTGGCTGGTTGACAGCTTATCGTTTTGGCGTATTGGCGATGGTCATGTTCGGTGCTTTGGCTCAAGTCAGCCTGGTCTGGAATATGGCCGATCTGTTCATGGGTCTCATGGCGGTGCTCAACTTAGTTGTTATAGCACTGTTAGGTAACACAGCCTTCAAAGTACTGGATGATTACACGAAACAACGTAAAGCAGGAAAAAATCCCGAATTTTATGCAAAAGATATTCCAGGATTGAAAAATACGGAATGCTGGGGAGAAGACCGGGATTAAATTATAATATTTATATAGAGAAAGCCCTTCAGAGCAACGTCTGAAGGGCTTTTTTTACTGCAATAAAACATGGATATATGTACGTAGAATGGGCTTTTAAACATTTATAATTACCCTGCTCTTCCAATAATAAACATAGAAATAGCACTTGTTACATAACTGTAATATAACTGTAACCTACTTATGATGTTTATTCTGTTAGTATCTAAATATGCAAGAAAGGTATTTCAAAAAAAGAAATTTGATTCGGTGTCTGATCAGCATCCAGAATCCACTAACTTATAGAGGTGACGATTTGAAGAAACGTATAATGCTTATGATGATTGCTGTACTATTAATTTCAGCAGCACCAATGATGACTAGTGAAGCCGACGCAGCCAGTGGAGCAACACCAGACCAAATTGCAGAATATGCTCTTAAATTTAAAGGCGTTCCATATGCATGGGGCGGAACAACACCTAAAGGATTCGATTGCTCAGGATACATCAGATACGTTTATGGTAACTTTGGCATCAGCTTGCCAAGAACTTCAGCAGAACAATTTAACGTAGGTACAGCAGTTTCCAAGAGCAACCTTAAAAAAGGCGATCTAGTATTTTTCGCAAATACATATAAGCCGGGAATCTCACATACAGGAATCTACATCGGAAATGGCAACGTAATTTCAGCTGAAAGCCAAGGAATCTCGATCTCAAACATCAACACTAACCCATATTGGGCTCCTAAATATGCAGGCGCTAAGCGTCTGTCAAGCGTCAAAGAAGCAGTAACAACAGTTTCAAAACCGGCACCAGCGCCTGCTCCGGCACCAGCGCCAAAACCGGATCTTCCAAAAGGCCAGTACTATGATGTCTCTAAATCATTCTGGGCTTACGCACCAATCACGGAATTGAGCATGAAAAACATCATCACAGGTTACGACCACAGTGAATTCAAACCGAACAACTCTGTAACAAGAGCTGAAGCGGCAACAATGATCGCTAAATCACTTGGAATCGCACCAGTTGCAGGCACATCTTTCAACGATGTCTCTTCTAAGCACTGGGCAGCAGGCTACATCAACGCTGTCTATAAAAAAGGTATCATCGATGGACGCGGCAACGGCAACTATGCACCGGACGCTAAAATCACGCGTGCTGAAATCAGCGCATTGCTGACAAAAGCTTACGCAATGAAAGCATCAAACACTTCAGTGTCATTCACTGATATCAGCGGCCACTGGGCTGAATCTTCAATCATCAAAGTTGCATCAAGCAACTTGGCAAAAGGCTACGATGACGGATCATTCAAACCAAACGCTAACGCAACAAGAGCAGAATTCGCTCAATTCATCTACAACTCAATCAACCAATAAAATAGCGAACCGCCTGTCCCTAGTGGGGCAGGCGGTTTTTTAGTGTGTGGTTGGGAGGGGGAGTTAGTTGGTTGGAGTTGGGATGTTGACGGATAGCGGGGTATTTGTGTCGTATAGCTTGTTTTTGGTGTCGTATAGGTTCTGTTTAGTGTCGTATGGTGGGGAGTTGCTGACGTATAGGGGAATTTAGTTAACGTGTTGATTTTAAATATGGGTTTCATGGAAGGAAAAGGCATATGAGTGGAAAGCAGTCCGCCAGCGGACTGCCCAGTGGGCGGCGGTGGCCGCCCGAACTTGGGTAATAGGGGGGTGACTCATATGGGTGAAGTTCTATCTTATAATTGTGGGCGACTATCTTATGATTTAGCATTTCTATCTTACGTTTTTGGAGTTGTATCTTATGGTTTTCGATTCTTATCTTACGAATACAAATTTCCTCCGACTCTCATCGAAACAAGTGCATTATTGGTTGAGTCGCATAGATCATTTATGTTGACGTATAACTGAAATTTAGTATCGTATAGAATCTATTTGCTATCGGATAGAGCAGGTTTGCTATCGTATAGCACAGTTTACTTAACACGCCGGCTGCTGCACTCATACACGTCCCCACAAGCCCCCCACACATCATCTCCAAATTCAACAAAAAGAGAGAGCCGCACACCAGCGCGGCTCTCTCTTCCATATCCTCATATTTTATTGCAACTTCAATGATTTGCTTAAGATTTCAGCGTTCTCGGCCCGCGTGATGGAAGCTTCGGGGCGGAAGGTGTTGTCGATTTTATAGCCCTGGACGATGCCGTTTTCGTAAGTGGCTTGAACGGCCTCAGCGTAGTATTTTGAAGCATCGACATCAGAGAATGTGCTGTCGCCTGATGAAGTGAGTTCGAATACTCGTTTCATGATGACGGCCATGTCGCCGCGTTTAATCGGTGATTCGGGATTGAAACTGGTGCTTGTGACTCCTTTGATGTAGCCGAGTTCATAGGCTTTATTGATATAGCCAGCAGCGTAAGAGTCAGTCTTGACGTCTTTGAAGTAATGCTTGGTGGCATCTGTCTTCAATCCAAGCGCACGGCCGATCATGGTCATGGCTTCAGCGCGCGTGATTGTCGATTCGGGGCGGTAAGTGCCGTCCGGGAAGCCGGTGACGATGCCGCGGTCAAAGATGTACTGGATCGATTCGCTGTACCAGTAATCCGTGCGGAGATCCGGGAACAAAGCGACTTTCCATTGAAGTGATTGAACAAGCCCGTGGCCATATAGATTGTCTTTGCCTTTTACACCCAAGTCGATTACGGCACGTTTGACGCTTGCGCGCAATTGAGCATTTGTGAGGTGAGGATAGGCTTCTTTATATTGTGCGAACACTGCAGAAACGAATGGCGTTGAAACAGAAGTGCCTTCACTCGATTTGTAATCGTCGTGGCCAGAAGTCGCAATAGTGGAGAAGGTGCTGTAGATGCCTTGTCCTGGTGCAACGATTTCGACAGAAGGTCCGCGGTAGGAGAAACCGGACAAGCGGTTGTTCGTATCAGTCGAACCAACAGCGATTACTGATGGATAACGGGCAGGGTATAGCACGTCTGACGTGTTTTGGACATAATTGCCGCGGGTATCCACTATTTCGATGTTGCCTGCTGCGGCAACGACGATGATGCCCAGCTCGTTGGCTTTTTTCAGCAAGGCTTCCAGTTCGGGAATGTTAAAGTCGGTTGTCAGGCTTAGGTTAATGATGTCCATATCCTGGTCGATTGCCCATTGGATGCCTTCCAAAACGTCTTCCAATGTCCCGGCGCCGCTGCTTGCCAGTACTTTGACTGAATAAATTTCTGCATCAGGTGCTGCGCCGACCACACCGATCGTGTTATTCAAGGCAGCGATTACGCCTGCAACGTGTGTGCCGTGACCAGCACCATCTGTAAATGGCGATGTATTGTCGATCATCGAAGCGCCGCCTGCGACACTCAGGTCAGGGTGTTTGGAATTGATTCCTGAGTCGATGACAGCAATTTTCACGCCTTTGCCTGTATAGCCGAGCTTCAATGCACTTGGCGCTTTGATATGCTGGTAGCCCCAGGAAGGTTGCTGGGCTGCTGCTTTAAAAATCGGTCCTTCTGGAATGTTCTTCACCGATACTTCTGTATCAGCTTTCATGACTGTTGCAGAAGGAATCGTTGCAATGACAGATGAGATGGCGTCCAGTTCGCTATGTATTTCAGCGCCCATGTCCTCGAGGGCCTGGTAGTCAATGCTGTCTTCAAACGAGATGATCACTTTTTCAAGGTCATTTTCTGAAGTTGCTGCAAATGCAGGCGTGATGCTCATGGATATAAGCAACACCAATAAAATAAAAGTGATCGCTGTTTTCTTCAATGAATTCCCTCCCGGATAATAATATGCAGTCTAAGTATATAATAATTCGAAAAAAAACGGACTATCAAAAGTCCGTTTTTTAAAATAAATCGTGTTTTTTTATCCTTTTTTAACTGAAGTAAGCTTTTATCGTTGTTTCCAG
>NZ_PJBO01000046.1:0-11214 GCF_002836425.1 Planomicrobium sp. MB-3u-38
CCGTGGCTACTCTTTTCTTACGATTAGTCAATAGTTTTTTTGTGGTTTGTTGTAGGTAAGGGGACTGGGAAACACAGCAAAGACACAATTGTCCCTCAAATTGTGGCTCTGCCGCGCGCCCCTGTGTAAAAACAATTGTTCCTCAAATTGTGAATTACACAGGGGCGCCACGGTAAACAGGCTTTATAGATGAAGGGTTGTGAGTGAATGGGTTATTCGTTGTTTTGAACTTGAACTTAGTCTTTCCTATCCTCTCCCCAGCTAGTTGAAAAGCTAAGTTCTAAAGCAATTCAAGTGCTAGGTTGTTCTTTTTTTATTAGTTGTATTTGCAGGGAGATTGTGGACACGTCCCTGTGTCAGCCCCAAATTGAGGAACATTTGGGTCCGACACAGGGACGGGGCACGCACTAAGACACAAATTGAGGAACATTTGTGTCTTAGTGCCAGAGAGTTTCCCTCCCCCTGGTTTTTCGATTTTCCGTCTTATTGTTTCTCCTCAAAAACTCCACTAAAAAAAGCGAAGGAAAATTCTCCTTCGCTTTTTTGTGTTTGTTAGCGGACTGTTACTTCTACCGTAACTTCGTCGCCTTCATATGAAATTGTGATGGTTGTCTTGCCTGATTTCTTGGCTGTGATCAAACCGTCTGTTACAGAAAGGATTGATGCGTCAGCTACTGTGTAGACCGCATCTTTCGTGACATTCGATTTTTTCGTTTTGCCGTTTGGAAGAACCGTTTCCTGCCAAACGACTACTTTGCCTTTTTTGCCGTTGATCGTCAATTCTTCTTTATTGACTGATAGTGTCGTGTTGTCTTCCGGTTCCGGCTCAGGAGCTGTTACCGTGACGGTTACTGTTGTTTCATTGCCGCCGTATGAAATGGTGATGGCAGTTGTGCCTGCAGCGTTTGCAGTCACCAGTCCGTTTTCAACGGAAGCGACCGCTGGATCTGCGACTGTGTAGACAGCATCTGCTGTAACGTCTTCAGTTGCAGGATCTCCGAATTCAGGTGTTGTTGTTTGCGTTACTGTGACTTGCTCACTGTCACCGACTGTCAGTGCCAGTTGGGCTGGGTCAGCCGATAGCGTGACGACAGGCTCCGCTTCTTCTCTTTCATAGATCAATGCTTCCGCAGAGTTTCCAGCTGCATCTGCAACAGCGACTGTCACTTTCGTTGTCGCTGGAGTTACCGGGAATGCGAATGAACCGTCCTGCGCGAGGTCGAATTTGACCGGTGCAGAAACTTCACCGTTTTCAGTAACTGTGTAAGTTGCTTTCAGTTTTTCGTTCAAGTTGTATTCGAGGCCATAGAGAGCCAGTTCTTTATTGTACTCAATATATTTGTCTGTAATCTGGCCTGTTGCCTGGCCGTTTTCAACTGTTCCTGCAATTTCAGGAGCCGTTGTTTTGACGACTACCGGCCCAACGTAATCGCCGATATTTCCTTTCGGTGTCGAGGCTGTAAGGTCAATCGTATAAAGGCCGTCCGGAATCGTTGTTGCCGGAGCGCCTCCCCACGGCTGATATTGGCCTGCCACGTTCAATGTGTATGAACCAGCCTTGAGTGAACTTGCGAAATGCACGTAACCGATATAGCCGTCACCGAATTCGCCGCCCTCCGGGTTCATGATGTCCCAAAGTTCGATGTAGTTCGTTCCTACGTCACCTGTAATTGTGAAAGCCAGTTGAGCAATATCCTGGACGCCGTCGCCATCAAATGACAAGTCGGTTTCCGTGATGCTCATGTTTTTGACTTCTGCTGTTGCAGCTTCGCCGAAATCAGCTGCGAATGGCAGTGACATTTCATAATCACCGTTTGTGATATGGATATAGCCGAGAATTTCATCTCCCGGTTTTACGTTTGCATTTTGAGCTGCTGTCAAATTCACGTTCAACAGCTGTTCGCCGTTCAAGTCGAATGAACTTTGATCCACCGTTACAGCTGCACCGGCAAATGCTTTCGTCACTTCAACTGTAACGTCATAGTTGCCGCCACCCCCGGCGATGTCTTTGACGAGAATTTCTTTATTGACTGAAACGCCTGATTCTCTAATGCTCTGCGGACCGAACGTGACAGTCCCTTTGATGTTGTCGACAAGTGCTCCACTGTTATCAAGTACTGCTTTGTCCTGTGCATATGCCAGTGCTTCAGGGTGAACTGCTGCATAAGCATTCACGCGGCCTGCGCCTTGTGAAAAGACATCGTATTTCTCTGTATCAAGAATTTCAGCCGTGTTGGAAAGCGCGACTTTTACGTCGAATGCATTCCATTCCGGATGCGCTTGTTTAACCAGCGCCGCGATTCCTGCGATGTGCGGAGTCGCCATGGATGTACCTGTTTTGCGCGTATACGCCTGATCATAAGTGGCATCAGGGAAATCCGTTTTGTACATTGGAATTGTTGACATGATATTCGTACCCGGTGCACTTACATCCGGTTTGATATCAAAGTTTGGTGTAGATGGTCCGCGCGAACTTGAAGAGTTCACTTCGTCCCCTTTTGTTGTTTCGCTTGTAAATCCGCCGAATGAGATTGTCCCAGCATCAGCTGCCAGCGCCGCACGGAGTGCTTCACCGTCTGTCTGTGACATGTCGAAAGTCGGCAGGAATTCAAATGCATCGCCCAGGAATGTTCCTGAAGGCCCCGGTGAACCAGTTCCACCTGCATTATTATGGATAAGCGCTGCTATAGCGCCTGCTTCTTTTGCTGCTGCAATTTTATCGACAAATGCGATCGATCCACGGGAAATCAATGCCACTTTGCCTGTTACATCGACTTTTTCAAAATCAGCCGGTGTACCGAAACCAGGTACAGCAACCACTTCGAGTTCACCAGATAATTGCGTTGCCAGATCTTGGCCAAATGTTGTGCCCATCAAGTCCATCGATTTCGCCAAGTTATAATCACCTGCTGTGATGCTGACCGCTCCGTCATACATTTTTTCAGGGTTGGTCGTGTTGCCGACTGCAATGCCAAGGCGCGCCGTTGCCGGTGTGCCCATCGTACCGCGGTTCGGGCCTGAGTTGCCGGTTGCCAGGACACTGATTGTGCCGGACAGCATTGCGTTGTTGATCGCGAATGAACCTGCATCTATTTCAGTATTGGCTCCTCCGCCCAGTGACAAGTTGATGACATCCATATCCTGGATGACTGATTCTTCGATTGCTGCAACGATTCCTGAAGTTGATCCGCTGCCGTAAGCGCCAAGTACACGGTATGCATACAGGTCAACTTTCGGCGCGATTCCTTTGATGCCGTATTCATTGGCGCCGATTGCAGCAATTGTTCCTGCTACGTGTGTGCCGTGCGATGTATAGAAAGAACTGCCGTTTGCGTTGAATTCCGGCGTTCCTGCAGGACGTTCAGATGGCAGCGTTTCAGACGCGTCATCATCTGCGCGTGGTTTTGTGTAAGTTGCCGAGTTCGGAATGAAGTTCTTTCCGCCTTTGTAGATGCCGGCAAATTCAGGGTGGTCCGCGTCGATTCCCGTATCGAGTACGGCAACTTTCACGCCTTGCCCTTCAAAACCTTCCTGCCAAAGCGGTTCGATGCCAAGGAAATCGATGCTGTTGTCCATCGCCGCCCCAACTTCTCCGTCTTCAGCAGTTTCACCTGTTTCAAATGCATGAACTTCCACATCCGGTTCAACAAGTGTGACGCCTTTTATCTTCAATAGTTTGTCCAGATCTTTCGCTTTGACAGTCGCTGCAAATCCGTTCAGCACTGTTTGATACGAATATCCTTCTTTAACCAATAGTTTCAGAGCTTTCATTTCTTTCTTTGCAGTTGCCTGCTGGGCTTTGACATTCTTTTTCACGCTGTTTGCGTTGGCGTTCGAGAATGCTTTGCCTTTCGATTTTACTATCGCACGTTCAAGGCCGACCGGTTTTTCGGACAGGTGGATGATGACATCCACTTCCTGTTCACCTGTTACGTTCTTGAGTGCATCGTGCAGCTGCGGCTTGCCTTCTAAGACACGCAACTGATCCGCGATCGCGGCTTTGATTTCCATTTCACTTTGTGTCTGCCGGCTTTCTTTGAACGAAAGGTTCTGCTCAGCTGATGCCGAAAACGGCGACAGCAGAGAGAATGCCAGGACCAAGGTCAAAATGGCGCTGAAGAATTTGGTAAAATTGGTTTTGGACAATTTCATTTCCCCTTTTGCGGTGTAGTTCATACAAATCAGAATTGTACGACATTTCAAGAATAGCATAATAAGGAAATTCCATGCATAAAAAGATTATAATGGATGTTTGAGTACTCTGAATAATTATTACAAAAACTTGGTAAATAGCTGTTTTTTTAGTATTTTCAGCAGGCAAAAACGATTAGTCCCGGAAATTGTTTTTTTACAGTTGATATATCCCGGTTATTTTCGTTGTATTTTCGCAATATGTATCCATCGTACGATACGAATGATAGGTTTACAGCAATTTAGGTTAAATTAATATGGTTTTCTGATTTATTGTATATTTAGTCATTAGTTTGTATAAACTATGTATTTTCTGAATAGTGATCCAATGCTTTTTGTACTTATAAATCGATATTGCGCATAACAGCTTCGCTTTCCAGCGGGCTCCCGCCCAATCCTCCTCGTCCGCTGCACTCCCAGCGGTGTATCGGTCGAATCGCTAAGCCACAGGAAAAGTTCGACCGAACAACATTCGGTCGAACTTTTGCGACGAAGCGCGAAGCGCTGGTGGAGCAGTAGGGTTTTCTCAGCTGTTTTGCTCCATATCTTAGAGACGACATTAATAGGTAGAGAGTTGAGTGATGTAGATCATAAGCTGCGTCGCTCTTTTTTTGTTTGTGCTATCCCCTTTTATTAGGGATTAAGGTGATGGCAGGTTTCAGTTTTTAAATTCATATGGAGTATGTGAGATCAAACGAAAATTTTGACGCGGATATGAGAACAGTATCGACAATCCTCTATTGTCCTAATAAAACAGCTATCTTTTGAGTTATATATATACATGAACATTTGAGTAGTCTAGTTAAAGAAAATGATAAAATACCCTAAAGAATTAATGTGCTACTTATAGAGTTTAAGGAGACGATTGATATGAAATCATTTTCTAACGAGCAATTACAAACGCTCATTGCGGGAAAAATTATAGGTGACGCATATCCCTATGATACAAATGATGAAAAAGAGATTGTAGCCCATATTAATAGGCTGTTTCATCGAATCAATCGTATTCCAAATGTAGTATGTGAAGCTGAATGGAATCATTTTGGCAGCGGTTATGCCTCGTTTATTGAATTTTTTTGTTATGAAAAAGAAGATTGTGTAATTGTGGATGAACACCATGGGATACAAGAGATTGAAACAAAGGGGCTAATAGTAGATATTAGCCGTTTGGCACCAGTTGCAATCATGGGTGAAGATATGCGCTATAAGAAGGTTCACCTAGAGACAAACAATGTAATTAGCGGGGCATATGGTTCTATAATCGATCGACCTGATTCGCTACGAATAAACGAAAGATTTCAAAACACTAGAGCAGAACTAGAAAAAGCACTAAAAGAATTTAATTATGAATTACTGGAAGCAGCAGAGCTTAATCGTCCTTTGGCATTTCAGACCTCTATTCCAACAATTTATCGCAATGCACGCCAATACTTGGTTATAGATGCTATTTTTTATTGGGAGGATTAGTTTAGTAAGTTTCCGGGTTTGATGAACAGATGAAAAGAATCGAATCGATTATTTTACAAACAACAAAATTTGTAATACAATGTATTACAAAGAGTACAAGGAGGTTTTATCATGGCTACTATTTCCTTGCGTGTAGATGACCGCGATAGTAAACTCATCCGCGATTACGCCAAACTGAAAAACACATCCGTTTCGGACTTGATGCGCAATGCCATCATCGAGAAGATTGAAGATGAACTGGATGTTGAGAATTTTGACCGGGTCCTTGCCACTATGGAAAAAACCCATTCCTTGGATGACGTCAAAAAAGAATTGGGTTTATAACTGACGATGTATGCTGTTCATTTCTCAGATGCCGCGTTGAAGAAATTAAAAAAGATGGACCGGTACCAAGCCTCTCTCCTGATTGGCTGGATCGAAAAGAACCTGCAGGATACCGACGATCCACGAACACAGGGCAAGGCATTGGTTGCAAACCACAAAGGCAAGTGGCGTTACCGGGTCGGTGATTACCGTATTCTGGCGTTGATTGAAGATGAAAAAATCATTATTACCATTATCGATGTTGGACACCGAAAAGATATTTACGAATAAGCAAACAGGTGCACGCTCTTCAAGGGGCTGCACCTGTTTTTTCGTATTCTAAAGTGAGCATTTGACTGGAATGACCGTCGTGAAAATCTTTGTATCAGTTGATTTCTCCTCTGACTAAAATCTCTTCCAAGCGGTTCATAAATTGGACGCGTTGCTTCACGAATAGGTAGAATGAGTAAGAGTATGATGATTATAGAAATGAAGGAGTCTTATGATGAAAAGTACCGGTATTGTGAGGAAAGTTGATCAGTTAGGCCGCATTGTCACACCAATCGAGTTGAGAAGATCCCTGGGCGTTTCGGTGGGTGATCCGATGGAAATTTTTCTTGAAGACGATAAAATCATTCTCAAAAAATACCAGACCGATCGGACCTGCGCGGTAACGGGAGAAATCCTGAATGAAAACATTGAATCCGCTTATGCCAAAGGCTTGTATTTGAGTCCAAGAGGCGCCGAGCTGCTGTTGGAAGAGTTGCAGAACAAGATTTAAGGGTAGCCACTCCTCCTCAATATGTATAGAATGAAGCTACAGAACCCACCACGCCTCTTCACAATGCGGACCACGGTGGGTCATTTTGTTTTACTGCCCTTTCATTCCTCTTGCCCATCTGCGTTTTGGCTAAAGCATATAGCGGAGTCACGTAAACTTGCGATTCTGGAACAAAAAGAAAGGAGGATGGGGATGAAGAAGGAAAATATCAAACTGCTCCTGGAAACAACGGAAGAATCGAACAGCATTGGCATCAACCATTACTCGACAAAAGAAAGTCCCTCATTGGTTCAAATCAAATTTTCAGAAACCACCGGGGTATACACGGTTTACTTTTCGAAGCTTCCAAAAGAAGAACAATTGGACTCCATCGACGCAGCAACGGAACTGATCTACGGTTACTTATCTCAAAGCCCATGACAATAACCGCCTTTCAAGGGATGGTTTATGCGGAAGGCTACCATCAAAGGTGCGGACCAAAACTGTGGCCTTTTAAAGTGCTGGCCGCTTCTTCCACACAGGCCATTAGAGCGTTACGTCTGCAAAGCTGAAACGGGGTCATACGTAGAAGATATACAGGCGTTTCATTGACCGTTCAGTTCGAACGGCACCTGGAAGGAGGTAAAGATGGTGAAACACGAAAAGAGAGCCTTGGAAATGGCCCAGTTGGAAGCGCTGCGCTTGGGGACTCCCTACCGCCAGGAGACCGCGCGGTACGTATCGCTGTTCTTCAGTGAGCTGGTGAACGCCGGAAAAGGTTTCGATCTGTCTCTGGAGGATGTGAAAGACGAGATCCGCAGCAAATACTCGTCAGATACTGAACGCGTGAACGATGTGTCGAAAAGCATTTGGGTGCTCCTGGCTAGAGCCAGAGACGAAGACCGGCTGGCTGAACACTATGAACAGGCTACAGTCAAAATGAAGAAAAGGGATGCGGACCGAAAATCCTAATGGTCAGCATCCCTTTCTGTTTTTACGCTGCTGTCTCCCTATCGCCTCGCGCCGGATCCGTCGCTCTGCCTGGCGCAATACTCCATCTGCTCGCAATTTGAAATACAGCGAGGTCAGGAAGGTTGGAGCTTCCATCATCCGCTGCTGCAGGAGCCGGAATTCCAGTTTTTCAGATTCCCTCATAAGTTCAGACAATGTCACCATCTTTTTCCCTTCTTTCTGGTTAGCCTTGGAGTCCGCACTATACCGTTTTACTTCGTCTTGTTCATGTCAAACAATGCTCTTCTTTTGGTTTGTTTCAGCACTCTCTTGGCCCGCCAGCCGAAGTAGAAAATTGTTGCATAGGTGGAAGCGCTCAGCATTCGGCAACGGAAGAATTCATACTTTTTCTTTTCGATTTCATTCATCGCTTCTTTTACTGTCATCACCGTCAACTCCTCTTCTTTTTATCACAAGCAACCAGTCTTTTTCCTTATTTTTTAGCATCTTAGCTAAAGTAGTCCAGGCGACAAAGTAAAGCTTACTGGCAATTTCATCGCCTTTGTTATTCTATTTTCATTCAAGTTTAAGTGAATGTTTTAAATGCAAGAAGTAGGGTCTTAGTTCCGGGGTTAACCCGATCTTCACGGTTTCAGTGTTTTTCGAGTATAAAACGCTGGAGATCCAGTGAGTCAGGAGCCACCCTCTACCTTCACGGGGTATTTCTACTATTTTCATCATGAGATCCTGAAAGATGTTTTTAAATTGAAGATCCCGATTGGATCCCGTTATCCCTAGAATTTCATACCATTCCTGGACTGACCATTCGTAATCTTTGTCGTCTTCGTCTGTTGAATCGACCATGCTGACTATCTCAAGGACAATGGCCAGCTCTTTCTCAGTCAACAGATCACTTTCCTTCGCTTGCAGAAAGCTGGTTCCTTGGATAACAATAGGATGTTTCGACATCAAATCTTCCTTTCTATTCTCGTTTGCCCGTAGTTCTTACTTCTTAGCACCAGTAGGCGGAGCAGGAAAGTTATTGACAATGATCCGAGCCAGCCAGGAAGTTCCTTTGTGCTGAAATGCCGAGTTTTCCAAATCTGCTTTTTCCATCACCCGCTGAGCAATTGTTTCCGCTGAAGAGTGACTGAGTGCTTTATTCTGGCGGTTTGCAAAATAGACCAAGTCCCTTTGCAACTGATGTATAAATCGTTCCCTGGTACCCTCTAAGTTTGGATTCATCTTTTTTCAACTCCTCTTTCTACTTCTAATGACTAATTGTTAATATGAAAATCTCTCTGCTTTTTTCTTATTTTAACGGATTTAAAACAAAAACTGCAGTTTTCCATTCTTTATTTTTAATTAACACATCATACATCAACCCATTCACTGTAATACTGGTATTACGTTATTTATCGCCGTATTTATTGCGGTACTTACTGCATCATATTTTCGTAATGATTACCGAAAAAGAGCTCCTTTGGCTTATAACTTATATATTTATTGCGGTAATAAAAGCCGTAGTCATTACAGTTTCTGCAGCTTCCTAAATCCAATCGCAATATTCTCTGGTACATCTGTCCGTTTATTTCATAGTTCTTTATTTAACTTTTGTATAAAAAGTAATCAGCAGCGAATAATACCTACATAATTTTTTTTGATACGGATCATGGGATAGTTATGAATCGAATTTAAGATATGCTCAACTGTCTTCAGCGCGAAATACCTTGTCTATATTTTGTGTAAAAATTAGTGGGCAGCTTTAAAGATTTTTAGTTATTTCGTTGTATTATGTGCGATTTATCTATTTAAGATAGCATGAAGCTTTGTGATTTTAGTGATTCGTTCCCATACGGTTGGTTTCTTATCCTGCAACTGGAATGACGGTCCGATTAAATGGGTTGCAAGTTGATGGTAATGTGGTTCGAGTATTGGCTGAACCTTTTTATGCAAATAGAGTGGTTTTTTCTGGTAATAGTTCTTTGCTGTTTCATCAAATAAAGCTGGAATTGTAGCAAGCAGTGGCAATTCCATGTGTTCACTTATCAGATTAGGTTTTGACACATCTATCATTTGATTGTGTATAAGATGAATTGGAATATTATGTGTTTCTTCAATCTTTTTGATATAGTCTTTCCAGCTATATAGCTGCTGGATGCGATCACATGCAATAATCCATAATTCATCCATATATTTAAGGGATTCATTCGTAAACGATTTCATTTCTCCAGTAGGCATATCTACCAGTGTCACATCAAAGATTTCAGTCATGCAGTGATAAGCTTTGAATGATTCTGCACTCCAGTCTTGTTTTATATCATTTGTGTTAAGCGGAAAGAACTTTACTTCCCTGTAACTCCATTCACTGTCCCCCACCGGTTCGTAAGTGTGTAAGTTATGGGCTAAGCTCACCCACTTATTCGGAATTGGTACATAGCGTTTTAACCAATCCTTCAATACATGATTCGAGGTAATAGGTTCCAAAACTGCCGTATAAACTTTATTCTCCGATAGAAACAGAGAAAAGTTAATGAGAAATGATGTTACACCAACTGCAGGCAACGGCGACCAAATACCAATTGTCTTGTTTTTGTCCATTTCAAGTCCAGATAAGCTTTTTTGAATATTTCTTAGTCGCATCGGAAACGGATTATTTTGCAAGGGCGACTTAGCATCATTCTCTAGAGCAGCTTCATAAATTGGCTCTTTAATTTCTACTTCCTGCTCATTTACATCTTCCTTAACTATTGTCACTGCTGACTCATGTTCTAACTGTTCACTTGATTTTTCGTGATTATCTTGACTTTCTTTTGATTCATTTATCTTTTCATTTAGTTTTTCTCCAGCTGGAGTTGATTTCGGTTGCAATTTTTCAACTTGATCGATATTCATAGTACTCTCTGTTTGTAAATTCTTTTCGTCCATCTCATTCTCATAGTCTTCGTCAATTTCTCCGTCATACATTGCCATTTCTAATTGCTCAACGATGAAATCTATTGCTTGAAGCAAATCATTAATATTGATTTCGCCGTTCTTCGAATCGATATAAACATTATGCTCTGTAAGTGTCGATATTTCATCACTGGGCTCTATCAAGACAATGTCTTTTAGTTCCTGGTATTGTTTCTTAAGTTCTTGATAAGATTCAGAAGCGATGCTTTCATTCGTAATTAGACATACTTCTAAGGGATACTTTACATACCAACCAAGAAATTTCTCAATTGAATGGTAGTGATTTACTTTATATCCCTCTCCGACTATAGCTTTAACAATCGTTTCTTTTACTTCTGTTGCTACCTCATTTGTAATGACCATACAGATTTCAATTTTAGACTTATACATAGAAAACCATTCCTTCCCTAATCAGTTAATAAAAAAAGCGCATATCGCCGCTATCCTCAATGGATAGCGGTAACATGCGCAGTGCTTGCGTTTGATTGAAATTAATCTAACTATAGCATAGGTTTTGTGAAAAGGTAATACTAAATGAATGTCACTTATATAAAAACATAAAAACTTAAGTATGCCCCTCATAGAAA
>NZ_PJBO01000047.1:0-10215 GCF_002836425.1 Planomicrobium sp. MB-3u-38
TGCACACCTCTTAATAATTCCAGCTCGTTATCTGCAGGAAATTGTGTTTTATCTAATAATCTATGAATTTCTTTAGGTAAGTAATTATGATTACCATTAAACCAAAGTTCGTTTATTCGTTTTATAGTTGGCCATTCATTTTCTATTTTATCTAAAAAGCGATTAGTACGCTGTTTAAACTCTCCAATACTTTCTCCCATAGAGAAGATACCATTTTTGAAAAAAGGACTGAATAAAGTATCTAACTCCTCAATGTATGGACGTATCTTTTCAGTCAAAAGTTCGCCAGATACTTCAATTAAATAATCGGGATTTTTTGCTTCTTTAAAAGTAGTTACATTTTTAAGATTTATAGAATATCCTCCATTTTGTTGGTCTAGATAAACGTTGCCGAATATTGAAATATTACAATTACCACATTTAATTCTAACAGGATAATTTTCTAACCAACCAAGTTGAACCCTAATACGAGTAATACTGTCACAAACATTGCATTGATAATCTCCTGTAACCACCATTTGTCTCATCCTTTTTTAAATAGAAACTTATGACTTTATTATAATAATACACTAAGTAGAATTCTCTATTTGTAAACCCTACTAAAAGTTTTATCTATTTTAAAAAAATTCCACTTGATTGATAGGTGTAATTGAATAAATCAAAATCCCACTCCAACAAATTCTTTGAAAAAATCAGGATGTGTAGATTAGGCTACCTACCTCATTTTCTCCTAATGACCGCATGAATTATGTGGGATTGTACCCCGCCTAATCAATTACATACAAAGAGAGACCTTCTTAAGTCTCCTTATTTACGTTCATATTCCTTAACCTTTCTATAGAAAGTAGCCTTAGTTAAATCTGAATTTTTCATTGCTTGAACTGCTGTTATATCGCCTGCCTTCCATTGTTTATAAGCTAGCTCAAATGCAGTGTTAATATTTATTTTAGGTCTTCCTAGGTGCTTGCCTTGTGCCTTAGCTGAAGATATACCTTCAGCTTGACGAGTTTTTATTCTTGTTCTTTCTTCTTCAGCAACCCATGACAATATTTGCAACACCAAGTCAGCTACAAAGGAACCAATTGAGTCAGTGTACTTGCGTGTATCCAATAATGGCATATCTATTACTACAATATGTGCTTTAATGTGCTGCGTAATTTCATTCCATTCCTTCAGAATCATCTCTTTATTACGACCTATTCTATCCAATGAATGAATGTACAATATATCACCTTTGCGTAAGCGCAATTTCAAAGCTTGGTATTGAATCTGTTGAAGTCTTTACCACTTTGCTTATCAAAATGAATATCACGGTCATCAATTCCAAGAGTATGCATGCTATCCATTTGTCGTGCTTCATTTTGGTCTTTACTGCTTACTCTTACATATCCAATTACTTTGTTGTCCATGGTCAATTCCACCTTTTACTTTGATACTTTAACCTTACGATAGTTGTGTCAAAAGGTAAAATTAATTATGATACGTATCGAAACTGCCATATAAACCTTATGAGACTACCGAGACTACTATTCTACCATTCCACATAAAGCGTTTCAAAATGTGTACCTTTTGAAACCCCTCCATAAAGATGTTCGAAGTAGAAGTCATTTAGTTTTAGAACATAGCTAAAACGCTATACACCAAATTGTTATCGCACTTTAATAGTAAATTACTAAATCAATATCGTTTTGAGAAAGACTAAATACGTTATTATTTTAGTCGAATCGGTTATTTTCCGACTTTAAAATGTATGGTTATGAGTGGTTCAAAATGTTATTCTCTTTCTCTGACTTAACTTTATTTGTATTCTTTTGTAAGAAAACCCCATTAAAGATATATAGTATTAGTAAGGATATCCAAATACGATTACCAGGAGTGTAAATTGAAAATGGGCGACACAATTAATGTAAGGACAACATCAAGAGACTCTGCTGTTTGTGATGATATTGAACTAAGAACCACATCTACTACTAGGCTTCTTTTTAGACCTGAAATAGTCAACAACAACAATATGCCTGAAGCTTCGGTCAGAGGATGCTTTATCTATCAAAAAAAGGGGAAAAATGCCTCGTGGGAAGATTACAAAGAATTAGATTTGAACAAATTAAAAGCTGAGGAATGGATTAAGTTAGAACTAAATTCTGAAGCTATGCTCACTTTTACCAAAGAAATTCACAAACATTATGCTGTACATGAAAAGTATGGAGTTATGTATGGAGGATTTCATCTTATAAAGAGTAATCCTGACGTTGAGAAATTAATAGAAATATTTGAGAGTAACTCAAATTTGTTTTCTCAATTACTAGAAGACGACAACAGTGAAATATTGGAGAAAACATTAGAGTGGATTGTTGCAAGTGATAATTCAGATAAAATAATTGATAGACTTAAAAACCTCCAAGAGAAAGATTTGGACCAACTTAATACTCTAATTGGAATAGCCAATTTAAAGAAAGTATTGTCTATTTGGGAAAACAACAAACTCAATAATGCTTCAGAAAAGTTTTGGCAAAGTATTTTAAAAGAAAACACTTGGATTTTAAGTCAGATTTTCTCCAATCCAACAGTTTTAATAAATGATGAGGCATACGTAGGCGGAAAAACCGTAAATAATGATAGTGGTAAACTTGTTGATTTCTTATATGCGAATCCTTTCTCAAAAGATGCTGTCCTTATTGAAATTAAAACTCCTGCAGCTCCTCTTATTACTCCAAGTGAATACAGAACAGGCGTATATTCAGTACATAAGGACTTGATGGGAGCAGTTACGCAGGTATTAACTTATAAGACAAGTCTACAGAGAGAGTACCAAGCTTTAGATTACAATAACTATAGACAAGGCGTAAAAACTGAATTTGATATAATTAATCCTAGTTGTGTTGTTATAGCAGGTAGGTTCGATACATTAATCGAGACTGCGCATAAACATTCTTTTGAGCTATACAGAAAAGAGCTGAAAAATGTAATTGTAATAACTTTCGATGAATTGTTTGGAAGGGTCAAGGGATTAATTGAGTTATTAGAAGGATAGTTTCTATGTTGCCACGTTGGTTTATACTCTAATGTTTTTAACACAAATAGTAAAACAGGCAGGTATATCTCTAACCTTGCCTGTTTTTTTAATATACTAGTTATTGTACAATTTTTAAGTAGCTATCAGTTCCAAACAATAGAATTTCAGTTCTATCAATACGCCATTGACATATTTAACAGAAAGCCGCTAAAAGAAAACCTCTTATTCTTCTGATACCCCTTCCGCTCCACCCTTAAATTTGCTCCTATCAGTTTTGTAATGATATTCTGCAAGCGGTACTGCCCATTCAGCAGTATGTTTTTTATGAATCCATCTTGTACAATAATTTTTGTAGGTGAATTATTGATATTAAGGTGTATAAAGTATAATACCTCATCTTCATATAATGCTTTGAAGTATTTTATAAGTAATTTTCTATTTATTCCTGTATTCTTTGCAATTGTATCGATTGCAATGAATGATATTGGTTCGTTACTCGCACCATAGAATATATAACCAACCAAATTGAGATAGGTTACAAATACCTTAGGCTTATAATCACTTTTCATTGCTAGTATCTTCTGAATATCTTTGTAAAATGTTTTGGAGAACCCCCACTCCTCATCCTTTCCTGTAGGTCTGATAAAGTAATTGCTGGCAGGTTTCAAATCGTTCACCATACTAGCCATTACAGTCTCATTATAAATTTCAATATGCACTAATTGTTGCATTCTTAACAGAGATAACCTTGTTCTCTCTTTTGTCGAGTTTTGTTCTGTACTCATGCCAATGAACCTCATAAGATGAGTAACACCAGTATATGCTGCTCCTTCAAAGTTATTTGCTGCACTGTTAAATCTTGACCTTTAGACGATACACTCGCATAACCATATTTCATATTGACTGTTACTGGCATTTAAGGATTGTAGTGTTTGGCAATTAAGCAAATGCATAAAACATCGCATATTCAACGCTTTATACGGAGTGGCGGGTATAATAAGCTCGTGTGCTATGCAAAGCCATCTCATGCATTCCTTTGCGTAAAGTTGTACCCGCAGAGGCTCCGTGTCAAGCGACATCAGATTGAGAATTTATACATTCCTCCGAATATCCTTAATTGCCATTTTATACATTTCTTATCTGCCAAATACAATATTGACCCACTCCTATTTTGATACATATATTTGATACACTATTTAACTAAGTATATCAATATAAATATAATGTCTTAAGAGGGTGTACAAGATTGACAAATCCTTATATAGGTTTTAGTACTAAGTATTAAAAAAGCAGCCTGTATGTGGCCGCTCTCAATTTTGATTTATTATATTTTCCATCTTTGAAGTTAACTTATTCAACATTTCAATCTTTTCGACAATCCTATACTGTTCTTCTAATGGCGGCAAAGCTATAACTGTTAAACTAAATTCATAACCAGAAATTTCTTTAAAAGTTGTACCTGAAGCTCGCTTAATAATTTCAGGGGTACTAAAAATCAAGCTATAGTAAAGAAACTTATTGTAAATCATTGGAACTATAGACTTACACCCTTGATTTGTCGTGTAATCCTCTTCAACTATATTAATATGTCCGATAGGCGCTCTACTAGAATAAACTATGGAGCCTTTAGGAATGAGTTGAGCAGATGACTTTTCTAACCCCATATTACTTATTTTCCTTTGGGAATCAGATATATACACTTGTTTATTTTGGCCCATGTCACGAGGAGTAAGCCAAAGCATGCCATTCTCATCCCAATAAGATGATTCACCTGTTTTAGGAGTACCTCCTGCTACTACATAGCCTACCTGACTTAATCGAACCCATTCCCAAGATTTTGGTATATCAAATGGAATTTCTAAATCAGTAATTGGAGGTGCTACTTTTTCTTTCTTTATTACTTTATCCTTAGTAAGTCGTGCTTTTTCTTCTTTTATTTTCATTAGTAGTTGCTTAACTGGCTCTTCGTTTGAACCTTGCTTAACAAGTTTTCCTTGCATTGCATATTGCAAAATCGATTTTTCCATATCATAAGGAAATGATTTATTTAACATCTCAATTTCTTTTTCTAAAACAGCATAAGTATCGATTTTCTTAAATAATTTCTCTATCTCAATCACTATTCTTTTTTGTTCCATAACAGGAGGTAATGGAAAGATTAAATTTCTTAAAAAAGTTAAGGATACAAAGGCCTGAACTCCTCCTGATGACTTTCTACGTATTTCATCTTCATAGTATGACAGTAAATAATATATAAATGGCATGTATAGACTTTTGCTTGGATATTGTTTAAACAAAGCTACATTTTTTATACTAAAAGCTCTATTTTTTTTAACTAGAACTGTATTACCAATACTGCCAATCATAGCAAATAAAATATCTTCATTATCGACTTTAGAACGCTGTTCTATTTTATTGTGGTCTTCTTCACTAATATATTTAATATTATCAAAAACCAATTTTCCGTTCTTAAGATTCTTGCTGGTTACCAAAGGAATACCTTCTGAAACATATTTGGGAGTATCATGGGTTCCGTCCCTCACATCTAAAACTTCTTGCGCTCTTACCCATCTCCATGTCTCAGGAATTTCATAAGGTATTTCCTCTTCTGAAATAGGAGGTAACGCTTTTTCGGGCTTAATATATTTCGTCTCAATTAATTGATTCTTTTCTTTTTTTATTTCTTCTATTAATAACCTAACTGATTCATCATTAGTATTTTGTCTTGTTAGCTTTCCTTGCATTGCGTTCTGTAAAATCGAAACTCTTAATTGCTGTGCTTTCAAGATTTATCACCCAACATTTCGTGGATTTCAAATAATACTTCATCAATCTCTATATTTAATTTAGTTCTTCTTTCATGATAAATTTTCATTAAATCATCAGGTTCAAGAATTACTTCTTCCTGTTGCGGAAATCCGCATAAGTCAAGGTTATAGTCAAAGGCAACAATTTCTTCTACCGTATATTTTCTTGATTTATCAAAACTACCTTCTTTAATTTCAGTACGATTATTCCACCACTCTATTACTGGATTAAAATGGTCTAACGTAATCGGTCTTGTTTTCGAAAAGTTTTTGTATCCTTCTGGCATATCTAACCGATAAAACCACGTTTCTTTAGTAGGTCCACTTTTATCAAAGAACAAAATATTTGTTCGGATACTTGTATATGGAGCAAAGACACTGTGAGGCAAACGAATTATTGTATGTAAATTGAACTCCTTTAGCAGCTTTTCTTTAATTGCTCTTTTAGCATTGTCAGCTCCGAACAAGAACCCATCAGGCAGTATTAACCCTACTCTTCCATTCTTTTTCAAGCGATACATAATAACAGACATAAACAAATCTGCTGTTTCACTACTTCTTAATTCCATTGGAAAATTCATCTTGATACTATCTTTTTCAGAACCACCATATGGAGGATTCATTAAAATAACATCAAAACGGTCTTTCTCTGTATAATCTCTAACATTTTTTTCTAATGAATTGCCATGAATAATGTAAGGATTATCAATGTCGTGTAAAAGCAAATTAGTTAAAGCTAGCAAATGAGGCAACGCTTTCTTTTCAATACCAAATACCGAATTATTGTATTTTTCCCTATCCTCAACACTTTTAACTTGGCTCTCTAAATAATTTAAAGAAGAGGTTAAAAACCCTCCAGTTCCACAAGCAAAATCTGCAATCTTTTCACCCAATTGTGGTTTTACCATTTGGGTTATAAAATCTGTTGTAGCTCTTGGAGAATAATACTCACCTGAAGAACGTTGGGCTTGTAAATCTTTTAATATTTGCTCATAGATATCATTAAAGTCATGACGTTCTTTATGGTCTGTAAAATCAATCTCATCAATGACATTAACGACTTGGCGAAGTAAAACTCCATCTTTCATGAAGTTATAACTGTCTTCAAACGCAAACTTTACAATAGATTTACTAACTGGCGTATACTCGTCAACTTCTATATTTTTCAAAGCTGGAAATAGGTCTTCATTGATAAATTTTAATAGTGATTCTCCAGTTTTCGCTTCGCCATCTTTTTTATCTACTGCCCAATTGCGCCAGCGATAATCTTCGGGAATAACCGATTGAAACTCATCATTATGAAATTCCCAAAGTTCTTCTTTCGCATCGTATACTTTTAGGAAAAGCAGCCAAACTATTTGTTCTATTCGCTGTGCATCTCCATTAACACCTGAATCGTTACGCATGATATCTTGTAGTCTTTTAATAAATCCTCTAGTTGACATATCTTATCTCCTAAGCTAAATAAATTTCATCTTGAAGTCTTTTAACTGCTTTTAAATAATTTGGTTTACCACCAAACGCTTTTACAATCTTCATAGGATTACCAAACTTCTCAAACTCTTTTAAAGATAACACTTCTGTTCCCTCTAGTTCACGTATACCTTCATCTTTATATTTCTCTAATAACACTTCCAAGACTTCCCTTGCCACATCTTTATATTGATAGATATATCCACGTTTTTTAACATTGTTAGCTCTTTCTGCTTTTGTTAATGCTGGTTGGTCATAAGCTAAATGACAAATTAAGTCAAAGTCATCTAATTCTGCTAGATTTTCAGTATCTCGTAATGCATCTAGTAAAACGCCTTGTTCTGCCAACTCATCAATTATAGCCTGTTTCTTTTCTTGAGCATTCCAGCTTCTTAAGAAACCTTCTAAGTTAGCATACTCTTTTAAGATATTCTTTCTTGTGTAGTCAATTAAACTTTCGGTAACAAGTTGACCACCCTTATCATAATATTGAACTCGCTCGTTTATAATACTAACTGATATATCATTAACTCTATATTTAATTCTTGGCTCTGGTCCACCATCACCCTCATCCCCTCCAGGTGGATATATAGGCGGTTCTGGAGGTATTGGGTCATCTCCTCCTGTTGGAGGGTCTGGTTCAACTATTTCTCCCCCTGGAGGAATATCAATCACCCCTTCAGGAATTCCATCGAAAGCTGGGTCAGCAAATAATCGACTAGCATTTCTAAAATCTAATATTGTAAAAAACTCTTTTCCATGTTCTGGGTCTAAACGAGTACCACGACCAATAATTTGCTTGAACTCTGTCATCGAATTAATATTTGAATCCAAAACTATCACTTTACAAGTTTTTGCATCTACTCCAGTGGTTAAGAGTTTAGAAGTAGTAACGATAGTAGGATATTTGCTTTCACGGTCAATAAAATTGTCTAATTGCGCTTTTCCTTCGGGATTATCTCCAGTAATTCTCATAATATATTTTGAGTTTTCTTTCACCAAATCGGAATTTTCATTCACTAAAGCTTGTCTCATACGTTCAGCATGGTCTATATCAATACAGAATATAATCGTTTTATCAAAACGATTCGTTTTCTTTAGAAATTCGGTTATTCTTTGGGCGACTCTTAGAGTTCGACCGTCAATGATTATATTTCTATCAAAATCTTTTATGTTATATTCGCGGTCTTCAATTAGTTGGCCTGAGACATCTAATTTCCCTTTTTCAGGTCGATACCCTTCAAGGTCTCTATCAAGACCTATTCGAATTACTTTATAAGGAGCAAGAAATCCATCATCAATACCTTGTTTCAAGCTATAGGTATAAACAGGTTTACCAAAATAATCAGAACTTGATACATCTTTTGTTTGCATTGGTGTAGCAGTTAAACCTATATGTGTTGTTCCTGCTCCGCCAAAATAATTCAGTACTTTTCTCCATGCACTTTCTTCTTTACTAGAACCTCTATGCGCTTCATCTATAATAATTAAATCAAAAAAATCTGGTTTGAATTGACGGAACGGTTCTATACCATCCTCTCCAGCTAGTTGATGGTATAAAGCAGTATATACTTCATAAGAACTGTCTAAATGACGATTTTCAACTTTTGTCATTACTTTTTCAAAAGGTTTAAAATCATTAGTCATCGTCTGGTCAATTAGTATATTTCGGTCTGCTAAGAAAAGAACCTTTTTCTTTTTACCAGCTTTCCATAAACGATAAATAATTTGAAATGCCGTATATGTTTTTCCCGTTCCCGTAGCCATTACCAACAGAATACGGTCTTGGCCTTTAGCGATTGCATCCACCGTTCTGTTTACAGCTACTCTTTGATAATATCTTGGTGTCTTATCCCCTAACTGAAAATAATAAGGCTCGTTAATCATTTCCTTTTGTTCCGTGCTTAGACCTTGTTCGCTATCATAACGCTCCCAAAGGTTTTCAGCCGAGGGAAACTCATCTAAAGAAAGTTCTCTTTCTTTACCTGTTAACCTATCATGCTCAAGGAAACCATCCCCATTTGAACTATAAGCAAAAGGCACATCCAAAATCTCAGCATATTCTAATGCTTGCTGCATACCAGACCCTAAAGAATGTTTGTTATCTTTTGCCTCAATTATTGCAATCGGGTAATTCTTTTTATGCATCAAAAGATAATCGGCTCTTTTTCTTTTTGCTCTTGTTGTTAAGTTTCCTCGAACGATTATGCGACCATCTGTGAAATTATGTTCAAAGAATACATTGGATTTAACATCCCAGCCACTTTCAGTTATTGCAGGGGTAATAAACTTATTTTTAATATCTTCTTCAGTCATTTGTTTTTTTGTTTTCATTTTCTTCCCCCCTTTAATATGTAATTTTATTGTATCATTAAATGCTATTTCTTCATGAAAAAATTACAAATATAGGGAAGAGTGTTTTGTTTTGTAGCTTTCACGCAAACGTCATTAATTCTAAATTATTATTGAAATTTCTTTTTTCCAAAACAAAGAAAAAGCCTCCATTAAGAGACTCTTGTTGTAATTTCTAAGTTAATATATATCAGGAAAACCCGTTAAGTTTCTTGCTTTATTTTTTACCTTAGCACGTTCTTCTTGTGTTAATTCTTTGTTTCCTACCTTCAATAATAACTTGTCTTTAATCCATTCATTACTTTCAATAGCCCTTACTACAATCTCTCTGTCACACCATCTTGAATATACATTATAATCTTTTAAATTACCTGTTTTTTTATTAAAGTCTCTTACAGTGATTTTGAATAGTATTTGTATATCAAATAAAAAGTTAATATAAGTATAAGCTGTTTTTTCGTCTATATTAGCATACTTAATAATGTTTTCTACAGGTTCTGTAGAATAGTTATCACCTTTATCTCCAATCAATGCTCTTGAAACCGCCATTAAATAAAATGATAGCAAGCT
>NZ_PJBO01000048.1:0-172358 GCF_002836425.1 Planomicrobium sp. MB-3u-38
GTTTTTATTTCTTTTAAATAAAATATTAATTAAATTGTTGGGCGTATCTTGTTTTATTGGATAAATTCTAAAAGATTAAACAATAAAAAATGTGCTTTTCAATAATTTTTATTCTGTAAATCGAATAATGCATAGGGATTTTAGCACGAGCGCAAAAAATTACTGTTTAATCATTCCATTATGTGCAAAAATAAGAACTAACAAATTGAATCACGAACAGAAATGAGGAGAACCCAAAATGAAATTCCAAACGACCCGTTTCGGTGAAATAGAAGTAGCAGACACAAGCGTCATTACATTTGCAAGAGGCATCCCCGGCTTTGACGACTACCAGAAATACGTATTGATCCCGGCCGACACAAAAGAAGAAACGCCGTTTTTCTTCCTGCAATCGCTGGAAGCGGAAGACATCAGTTTCTTCCTCGTTGATCCGTTTTCATTCTTTAAGGACTATGACGTTAAAATTTCCGACCAGACCGTCGATCGCCTTGAGCTCGAAGACCCATCCGACGCACTGGTGCTGACAACGGTGACCGTACCTGGCGAAATGCAGCACGCGACGACCAATCTCAAAGCGCCGCTCGTCATCAACAATAGGAAGCAACTCGGCATGCAAACCGTGCTGGACAATAAAACCTACGAAATCAAACAGCCGCTATTCCAAGCTGAAGCAAGGAAGGTGTAAGCGATGCTCGTACTCGGACGAAAAAAAGGCGAATCGATCATCATTGATGATCAAATCGAAGTCATCGTGACAAGCGTCGAAGGAGAAACAGTGAAACTCGGAATTGAAGCGCCCAAGCACATCACGATCCACCGGAAAGAAGTGTACTTGGAAATTCAGGAAGAAAATAAGAAGGCAATGTCGAATGTGATTGATATCGGAGATTTTTTGAAGATGAAGAAGTGAGTGGGGAGTCTGCAGAGATGCGGGCTCTTTTCTATTTATAATAGAAAATAAAAGTATTTTGAAAATAAATTAAAAAAACGCTAAACATTTTCTGACGCCCTCCGATAAAGATAGTGTAAGGAAGTTCAAACGGATTTGAACACCCTTGCAAAAACAAAAAAACATTACACGGAGGTAATACACAATGATTATTAACAACAATATCGCAGCTCTTAACACTCACCGCCAAATGGGCCAGGTAAGCGGAGCAGCACAAAACTCAATGGAAAAACTTTCTTCAGGTCTTCGTATTAACAAAGCAGCAGATGATGCAGCTGGTTTCTCAATTTCTGAAAAAATGCGTAACCAAATTCGCGGTATGGATCAAGCTCAGCGTAACGCGCAAGATGGAATTTCACTTATTCAAACTGCTGAAGGCGGATTGAATGAAACTCATTCTATTTTACAGCGTGTGCGTGAACTAGTTGTTCAAGCTGGTAACGGCACTAACAACGATGAAGAGCGCACGAATATCCAATCAGAAATTGGTCAATTAGTTGAAGAGATCGATAGCATCGCTGGTCGTACGGAATTTAACGGTAAAAACTTGCTTGAAGGCGGTCTTGCTGCTGGTTCTGGCGTTACTGGAGTAACATTACAAGTTGGGGCAAATAGTACTCAACAGTTAACATTCAACATCGAAGATATGACAAGCACAGGATTAGGTACAGGTTCTGGTTCTACCCTATCAGACTTAAGTGTTTCAGGATTTGGTACTTTAGCTGCGGACGCTTCAGGAGGAGGTTTCGATGCTCAGCTTAAAATTGTGGACGATGCAATCAAGCAAGTATCTGACCAACGTTCAACCTTGGGTGCAGTGCAAAACCGTCTGGATCACACTATCAATAACTTGGCTACATCTGCTGAAAACTTAACTTCTGCAGAATCACGCATTAAAGACGTCGATATGGCGAAAGAGATGATGAACTTCACGAAGAACAACATCTTGACTCAAGCTTCACAAGCAATGCTGGCTCAGGCAAATCAGCAGCCGCAAGCAGTTTTACAACTTCTTCGTTAATTGATTGCTTGAAATTTGAAAGGAGACTCTCACCTGGGAGTCTCCTTTTTTTTATAAAAATAAAATACATAAATAGTAAAGATTTCTAATAAAAAACCGATATAATTAGTATGGTTACAGAAGCATTAGTTATTAAATTGGAGGAGATCTCAAATGCAACTTAAGTTCAAGAACCTAAATCAGGAATTCTCTCAATCGACAACTGTTAATGAAATTATAATGAAAATTAATGAGTGGCTAGGCTCTTCTTATCTATTTAGCCACCTGAATGCTGATGGCGTTGAAGTATATGAGGATCAGGATCAATATCTCTCATCTAATTTGTTGAGTATTCAAGTGCTTGAAGTCATCGCTTATACTCCACAGGAGTTTATTGCCACTTCTTTGTTGGATGCAGAGAATTACTTAGAAGGCGCATTGAAAGAATTTGAAAATCTTGCAGATGGTTTTTATAATACGCCCGGAAACGCTGAATGGGCAGACTTTAGCAAGATGCTGGAAGGTATGCAATGGCTGAATTTGGTAATCTCATCTATTGGAAACCTCAAAGAAAAGCCGGGGAATTGGACGGAGTTCACAACTGTTTCTGACAAGCTTCAAAGTGAATTAAAAAACCTTGAAGAAGCGATTGAAAAGGATGATTCCATTTTAATCGCTGATTTAATTCAATATGAATTATTACCATTGTATGAAAGTCTGGAAAAAGAGGTTAAGCAAACTATAGACAACGAAGGAATGCGCAAAAATGTTAATTGATAACAGAAATTATTTGAGAATAAGTCAACGTCCTTTACTCTACAAACTGGATGAAGCAGTAGAAGATAAGAATATTGTTATCGAACCTTCAAAAAAAGGGTTGCCTACATTGAAGGTAACAATAAATGATAAAAACCAATATATACACAGTAAATACGATCCGGAAAAAGAAGCTGAGAAATTAATCGAACAAATTAAAGATATCGACAAATCCAAACATGTGCTCTTCATTGGAACGGGACTGGGTTATCACATCAAGAATCTCTTGAAAAAATTTCCGGGTCTTTCATACTCGATTTATGAGCCTAATCTGACTACGATGAAACATTTCTTTTCCAACTTCAATATTAATGAATTTCCTAAATCAAATATGAAAAATGTTATTACAAGTAGAGAGCCGGAAAAGCTGACTCATGAAATCGCCAGCTTACTGCAAAATAACGGTACAAATATTTTTGTTTATACTCTCCCGTCATATTCTGATTTATATATAGAAGAAACAAAATGGATTTTTCAAGCTTTAAAAGATCTATTAAAAGGCAAACGCAATAATTTGGCCGTCAACGCTTCGTTTCAAAAAAGATGGACAATCAATTCAATAAAAAATTTCCCATCTGTGCTGCAAACTCCAAATATTTTAAAGGATGTCGACAAAGCCGCCTTCGAAGGCAAACCGGCTATCATAGTAGCGGCTGGCCCGTCATTGAATGAAGAGTTTGAAAACCTGAGATACATTAAAGAAAATGGATTGGCTTACATTTTTTCAGTAGGGTCAGCTATCAATTCATTGATTGAACATGGTATATATCCGGACGCAGCTTGTACATACGATCCACAGGGGCATAACTATAAAGTAATAGATATCATTAAAAAACGAGGCATTACTGGTATTCCATTGATTTTCGGAAGCAGTGTAGGATATGAAACCTTATTAGATTTTCCCGGTCAAATGTTCCATATGTCAATAAACCAGGATACGATAGGACCCTTTTATTTGAACGATTTTGATAGAGAAAATGTGGTGCATGATGCAGCATCCATAGCAATTATCACTTTCCAACTCTTATCAAAACTTGGATGCAGCCAAATAGCCCTGGTTGGACAGAACCTTGCTTTTGTAAATAATCATAGATATGCAAAAGGGATAGATCACGACTATGTCACTAACGAAATTTCCGATATAGAGAAAAACAAGGCACTAACGGTGAAAGACGTGAATGGTCACGAAATCCACACCAGTGAAAGTTATCATAATATGCGCATTCAGCTTGAAAAGTATATAGAAGCATATAGTGTCGATCTGACTGTTTTTAATACAACAAAAAATGGAGCCCATATCCGAGGGACTAAATACATTCCTTTAGATGAAATAATCAGCGAATTTTGGACGAAAGAAAAAGTTGTTAGTTCAGATTGGACCCTGAGCGCGAATACTTATGATTTAAATTTTACTTATAGACAGAGTGTCATAATGTTAAATGAAAAACAAAAACTGGATCAAATAATAATAAAAGTGAATAAGGAACTTAAACAAATTATGTCTCAGCTGGAATTGAATCAAATCAACAGTTTGAATGATAAATTTATTAGTTTTGATAAAATATTTAATAAACTAAGTAGAAATACTTTTTATAAAGTTTACATTGAGCCTATGATGCGCATACACAATGAACGCTTCCTAAAAGAAAATCAAGCACTTGTTTTCGAGAGAGATTTGCACAAAAAAGGAACAGCGATGGTAAGGGTTTATAAAGATTACTTAAATGATTGTAAGCAAAATTACATTATTATAGAGCCATACTTCCAAGAAATGCACAAAAAAATTATAGAAATAAATAATTGATAAGGGTGAAATAGCGGTGTTAAAAGGGAAAACTATACTTGTTACAGGTGGAACGGGCTCATTTGGTAAAAAGTTCATAAAAGAAATTCTTCAAGAAGAGGTTAAAAAGGTAATTGTATTCAGTCGGGATGAGCTGAAGCAATACGAAATGGCACAAGAATTCACAGATGAAAGAATGAGATTTTTTATCGGTGATGTACGAGATAAAGATCGACTCTACAGGGCCTTTGATGGAGTAGACATTGTGATTCACGCTGCGGCTTTAAAACATGTTGCAGCCTGTGAATATAATCCCTTCGAGGCAGTAAAGACAAATATTAATGGTGCACAAAATATAATTGAAGCGGCAATTGATCGCAACGTAGAAAAAGTAATTGCCTTAAGTACCGACAAAGCTGCAAGTCCCGTAAATTTATATGGAGCTACTAAGCTGGCTTCTGACAAGCTATTTGTTGCAGCCAATTCTTATGTAGGCGATAAACTCACGAAATTTTCGGTTGTCCGTTACGGCAATGTAGTTGGAAGCAGAGGGAGTGTGGTCCCCTTTTTCAAGAGAATTAAAGATACAGGAAACATTCCTATCACTGATGTAAGAATGACCCGTTTTTGGATAACCTTGGACCAGGGGGTACAGTTTGTATTGGATAGTCTTGAGAGAATGCATGGAGGAGAAATTTTTGTTCCGAAAATCCCAAGTATGACAGTAACAGATTTGGCAGAAGCCATAGCTCCAAATTGTGAAATTGATATTATTGGTATACGGCCAGGCGAAAAACTTCATGAAGCAATGATAATGGAAGATGATGCGAGACACACAAAAGAATACGATTCATATTTTGTGATTCAACCCGAATTTCCTTGGTGGACTGAAGAATTATGTGCAGATGGAAGAGCTCTTCCTGACAATTTCAAGTATACGAGTGACAGTAATACAGAATGGCTTTCCATTAATGAACTCCGGAAATTAACTGAAGAGGTGAAGTGAAGTGATTCACTTTGTACAGGAGGCAGTCATGGTAAAAGAAAAGGAATATATAGCAACTAGAACAAATTACTTGCCTTATGGAAAGCAGTGGGTAGATGACGAAGATATCGAAACTGTTATTTCTATTTTAAAAGGCGATTACTTAACAACAGGTCCAGCAATTCAGAATTTTGAACAGAGTATAGCCGAGTATACCGGTTCAAAATATGCAGTGTCGTTTTCAAGTGGAACTGCTGCCTTGCACGGGGCTTGTCATGTCGCGGGAATTGGTGGTGGCGATGAAGTTATCACCACTCCGATGACATTTGCTGCAAGTGCCAACTGCATTCTTTACCAGGGAGCAACCCCGGTATTCGCAGATATTGATGAAAAAACTTACAACATTGATATAGATAAAATCGCAGAGAAAATTACCGAAAACACCAAAGCTATTATTCCTGTTCATTTTACTGGTCAGCCAGTAGACTTGGATGAACTTCATGCATTAGCAGCAGAACACAATTTAATTGTTATTGAAGATGCTGCCCACGCACTGGGAGCTACCTATAAAGGGAAACCTGTTGGCGGTCTTTCCGCCATGACAATGTTCAGTTTTCATCCAGTGAAACATATTACCACCGGAGAAGGCGGAGTAATCACGACTAATAATGAAGAATATTATAAGAAGCTAATTCAATTTCGCTCTCATGGAATAACCCGGGAAAAGGAATTGTTACAAGATGATGATCATGGTCCCTGGTACTATGAAATGCAGTTTTTAGGCTTTAATTATCGAATGACAGATATCCAAGCTGCTTTAGGTATAAGCCAATTGAAGAAATCAGCTTTTTTTCTTAAGCAAAGGGAAGATATTGCAGAGAAATATAACCAGGCATTTTCTGATTTGCCGGAAATTAAAATTCCGTTTCAAGCAACTATGCGCCAATCCAGTTGGCATCTTTATATCATCCGTTTGGATTTATTAAAATTAACAGCAAGCAGAAAAATCGTGTTTGAAGATTTACAAAAGCAAAACATCGGTGTAAACGTACATTACATTCCTGTTCATACCCTGCCCTATTACCAGGAACTGGGTTACAAAAGAGGCTCCTTGCCAATTGCAGAGGAACTTTATGAAGAAGTAATTTCTTTGCCTATTTTTCCGAAAATGACAGAAAAAGACGTTGAGGATGTCGTTGCAGCTGTTCGTAATACGATTATACGATACACAAGATAGAAGAAGGTGCAGGTATGAAAATCGCTGCTATAATTCAAGCGCGTATGGAGTCTACAAGATTGCCGGGTAAAATAATGAAGGAAATTAAAGGCAAGTCTTTACTTGAACATCAAATAGAGCGTATAAGAAAATCAAAAAAAATTGATCAGATCATAATTGCTACCTCAGTCAAAGAAAGCGAGCAACCTATTGTTGCTTTATGTGAAAAGCTGCGTATCCCTTATTTCCGAGGATCTGAGCAAGATGTCTTAGAACGATATTATGAAACTGCTAAGCACTATGGGGTTGATGTAGTTGTAAGACTTACTTCTGACTGTCCGATTATCGATCCGATGGTGATTGATGCAATAGTCTATAAATACCTTGAACTCTCATCGGTAACTTCATATGTCTCAAATACCATTGAAAGGTCTTTTCCGAGGGGACTCGATGTAGAGGTGTTTTCTTTTGAAGCATTGGAGAAAGCTCACATTACTGCAACCTTAGAAGCTGAGCGCGAACATGTCACTGCCTATATGTATTCAAACAAGAGCGATATAAAAGTGGCGAACTTCAAAGGGGAATTTGATTATAGCCACAACCGGTGGACGGTTGATACTTCGGATGATTTCAAGTTGATCGAGTTGATTATAAACGAGTTATACAATCCGGCAGAAATATTTTTATTGGAAGATGTAATTGCTTTATTGATGGAAAACCCAGACTGGAAAAAAATTAATAATCATGTGGAACAAAAGAAACTTTAGGTTGTGAATCATTATGAAAATAGTTATTAGAACTGATGCCTCTAATGTAATAGGGTCAGGGCACGTCATGAGGTGTCTCACATTAGCCAACCAATTAAAAAATGTTGGATTTACTATTATTTTCATCTGTCGCAAATTTCCGGGAAACAGTATATCTCATATCCGAAACCAAGGATTTCTGGTAGAGGAGTTACAGGACTATGGAGCAAAGGATCATTGGTCCTGGATTAAAGAAAATTGGGAATTGGATGCTGAAGAAACTCAAAATGCCATTTTAAGATTTAACACTCCAGTAAGCATGATCATAATAGATCATTATAGTATTGACAGTAAATGGGAAAAAAGAATTCGGCAGCATGCTAAAAAGATTATGGTGGTGGATGATTTAGCCGATAGGCCCCATGATTGTGATCTGTTGCTCGATCAAAATTATTATATAAATATGCAAGATCGTTATGACACATTATTGCCAGAAGCTTGTACTAAGTTATTGGGACCAAATTATGTATTGTTAAGAGAAGAGTTTTTATGCAGTAATATTAAAGAAATCAGTCGCAATGGCAATATTAAGCGTATATTAATCTTCTTTGGAGGATCGGATCCGACTGGGGAAACCTTAAAAACACTGAAGTCTTTATCGAACTTAAATATGACAGAGGTTTACCTTGATGTTGTAGTGGGGGAATCGAATCCTCAGAAACTAAAAATACACAATTTTTGCAGAAAGATCCCTACTATCACGTTTCATTTACAAGTAAATAATATGGCTGAGTTGATGGTGCAAGCTGATTTAGCCATTGGAGCAGGTGGTTCGACGATGTGGGAAAGATGTATCTTAGCCTTGCCTTCGATGAGTATAATTGTCGCGAATAATCAAAAAGAATTAGTGGAGGCAGTGGCTATTGCTGGCGCTACCGTTAATTTGGGGGAATCAAGGAGTGTAACTCCTAATACCATTCAAAAAAGCTTGCAGGATTTGATGAAGAACCCTTATTTAGTCGAATCAATTTCAAAAAAATGTGGGCAAATCATTGATTATTCCCAAGTCAAAAACAGGCCTCTTGTTAAAGAAGTCCAGAGGGTTTTGTTATGAAATTCCATGGCGATTCTAAACTGAAAGATATTAACTACAATGATTTATCATTGATATTTAACTGGAGAAACCAGGATAATATCAGATCTGTAATGTTAAACAATGCCCCGATAGATTGGCTTCAACATTTGGAGTGGTTTAATAAATATGAAAAAGATACAAACACGTTAAGTAAAGTTTTTTATTATAATGACATTCCGTATGGGGTGTTAAATATCAAAGGCTTATCGAATGAAATTCGCTGCTGCGAGTGGGGATTTTATATTGGTGACCGTAAAGCTCCGAAAGGACTTGGGACACTTCTGGGTTACACATCGTTAAATTATATTTTTGATGAATTGGAATTCGATGAGATTAAAGGGCAAGTAGTTGATGCCAATCATAAGAGTATTAAATTTCATGAAAAGTTAGGTTTTACAAAAGTGAAGAAAGAAAAAAGCCATAACAGGTGCAAAGAAACAACGAAGGATCTAATAGTTTTTCGATTAACAAAAAAACATTGGGAGATAAAAAAGGAAACAATAAAAGAATTAATTGAAGGAAGGCTGTTATGAAAAATATTAAAGTTAAAGAAACTGTAATTGGATCAGGGTTCAAGCCGTTTATCATTGCTGAGATGTCGGGCAACCACAATCAATCCCTTGATAGAGCTCTCGAAATTGTGGAAGCAGCAGCGAAATCCGGAGCACATGCTTTGAAAATTCAAACCTATACTGCTGATACATTGACGTTGAATGTCGCCCATCCCCATTTTAAAATTGAAGATGAAGAAAACTTATGGAATGGAGAGAGTTTATACTCCCTATATCAAAAAGCTTATACACCATGGGAATGGCACAAGCCTATATTTGATCTCGCCAATGAATTGGGAATGATTCCTTTCAGCACACCGTTTGATGAGACGGCCGTAGATTTTCTGGAAGAATTGGGTGTTGAGTTGTACAAGATCGCTTCTTTCGAGAATACTCATCTTCCCCTGATAAAAAAAGTGGCGGCTACTGGTAAGCCAATGATTGTGTCAACAGGAATGGCAAGTATCGCAGAATTGGATGAACTCGTACAAACAGCAAGAAATGCGGGGTGTAAAGATTTAATTTTATTGAAATGCACAAGTACTTATCCTGCCGAACCGCTAAATACTAATATTAAAACAATCCCGCATATGCAGGAATTGTTCGACGTGCAAGTCGGACTTTCGGATCACACAATGGGTACCGGAGTTGCTGTAGCCAGTGTAGCACTTGGAGCAACAGTTATAGAAAAACACTTTACTCTATCACGAGAAGAAGGGGGAGTAGATTCTGCTTTTTCGATGGAGCCTCATGAGATGGAAGCATTGGTTATTGAATCTGAACGTGCTTGGCAGTCACTTGGAAAAGTGGCTTATGGTCCAACGGAAAAAGAAAAGGGGTCGCTGAAGTTCAGAAGATCAATTTATGTTTCAAAAGACATTAAAGCAGGTGAAGCTTTTACTGAAGACAACATCCGGGTGGTACGTCCAGGTTATGGTATAGCACCCAAATACTATGAAGACTTATTAAATACTACTACTGATAAAGATTTGAAAGCGGGCGAGCCCGTTTTGAAACTTTTTTAATAACCAAATCACGAGGGGGATAAATCGATGGATGTAACAACATACGTGACAGCGGCTGCTATTATGACTTCTCAATCCTCGGTGCAGCAGAATGTGAACATTGCATTACTTAAGAAAGCAATGAATACATCAGAAAGTAATTCGAATGAGTTAATTCGAACAATGCAGCATTCTGTACAACCTCATATGGGCAGTAAAGTCGATATTAAAGGGTAGTTAGTAAATTAAATTTTCCTTTAAAAAATAATTATTGTCACAATTACCCTATTCTATTTTACTTCATTCTCCTGTATGATAAATTCATGTTTATTATGATAAAAGGTGTGTGACGAACGTGACGAGCCCGATTTCTTCAAATTGGTTCTACTACACAACAATGGCATCACTGGCACAGGCATCGTCTGCTGCAGGGCAATCAGGAAATTCTGCTAATCCGTTGAACGGTGCGGGAAGTGACAGCTCAATGTTCATGATGTTGCTGAGCTCGATGATGCAGGGCGGTGAAATAGATCCCTCAATGATGGCGGCCATGAATCCTGTGGCAAGTTCTGACAATGGCCAGATGATGGCGCAACTGAATAATACCTATAAGCCGATTTCGGTGACGCTGCCTTCAGCACAAGTTGCCACTCCAACCGTGCCAGTTGTTTCCGATTCTTCAGTCCAGCCGACAGTTCCTAGTTTGAAAACGGATTTGAACTTCAAACCGATTCAATTCCTTAAACTTGAAAGCAATTTAAGCGGCAAGTTGAGCGGCACTTCTGCCCATTTTATCAATGCCGGAAAGAAATATGACTTGGATCCGAACTTTCTATCCGCTATCGCCATCCATGAAACTGGAAACGGCAGCTCCCGCGCAGTGAATGAGAAAAATAACGTGGCCGGAATGATGGGCAAAAATGGACTCCGCAGTTATGATTCTGTGGAAGAAAGCATTTTTGATATGGCACGTAACTTGCGACAGAATTATTTAAACCAGGGCATTACAACGGTTGCGGCAGTTGGTGCTAAGTATGCTCCGGTTGGTGCGGGCAACGATCCCACTGGCCTTAACAATCATTGGGTCGCTGGTGTAAACCGTCAATTGAATAAATTAACTTAAACAAAACCGATAAAAATTTGTCGGTTTTGTTTTTTATTGTCTAAGATGATTAAGACGAAATAATTACATGGATAAATTCTATAATAATTTCAATTTATGCTAAAAATATCTCCTTTATTGCCGATATATAAGAATAACAATAATGTTTTCTATCAATATATCGATGAGACAAGGGGACAACCGCCGATGGAAGTGAAAAACTCGCCAATCATGAGCTTTCCGAAAAAAATTGAAACTTCTACCCCTGAGATTGTAAAAGCAGAGTTCAAAATTTTGCCGGAACAGCTCAATAAAGAAAAAGAAAAAGAAGAAATGACCAAAGAAATGGTCAAAAACCGTATTGACGGAATGAATAAATTTGTGGAACAAACAACTACTGCTGTGAAGTTTCAATTTCATGAAGAGCTGAACGAATATTATGTACAAGTCGTCGACTCGATGACAGATGAAGTGTTGCGCGAAATTCCAAATAAGAAATTTCTGGACATGTATGCTTCGATGACCGAGCTGATGGGCTTAATAGTAGACGATAAATTTTAATACTTTTTAAATGAGATGGAGTGATATGAATGCGTATAGGTGGATTAGCATCGGGAATGGATATCGATCAAATAGTTAAAGATTTGATGGCTGCTGAAAAAATGCCGCTGGATAAGTTGAATCAACAAAAAGTATGGACCGAATGGCAACAGGAGGCTTACCGGGAATTCAATTTAGCATTTAAAAATTTACAGACGAGCGCAAACAGCCTACGGTTTACCTCAGCGTTTAATGCTTATTCTGCAACATCTTCTAATCAGGGAAGTGTAGGGGTTACTACTACATCAACTGCAATGAAAGGTACTTATGAAATTGAAGTAAAAAGTTTGGCAAGTTCAGCGAAATTGACATCGACCGCTGCTGTAAAAAATGCCGCCGGAAACAATGCGGCAGGAACTGATGTAATAGGAACTGCCGGTACTATTAGTGTAACTAGTAATGGGGTAACAAGAGAAGTTCCGATTACTGCTGACATGACTTTTTCTGCCGTAGCCAAAAAAATTCAAGATTCTACTGCTGGCGGAGTTCCGGAGTTGCGTGCGAGTTTCGACAATACAACTTCGAGGTTCTTCATGTCCACAAAAGGCATGGGGGCAGACCAAAACTTCTCGCTGACTTTTGACAGCCCTGAATTGGCGGCAAAGGTCGAAACGCCAGCCGGTGTTACTACTAGTGCTAAAGATGGCAGCATCTCCTTTGACGGGGTGGATGTCACCGGATTGAAGTCGAATCAGACAGTCGTGAATGGTTTAACCATTAATCTAAATTCTATTGGAACATCAACAGTGACTGTTCAAACAGATACGGCAAAGCCGGTAGAAGCTATAAAAAAATTCGTAGAAGACTACAATAAAACAATTGCAGACATTGAAAACAAATTGATTGAAAAGCGCTACCCGGATTTTCAGCCACTGAGCGATGAAGAAAGAAATGCGATGAGTGAAACCGAAGTTGAAATGTGGGAAAAGAAGTCGAAAAGTGGTTTATTGCGCAATGACCCTCTTTTGCGCGGTGCGCTTCAAGACTTGCGACGGGCATTTATGGATCCTGTAGATGATTTAGAAAATATCGGCAATTTGAGTATGCTTTCACAAGTTGGAATCAATACAGGGCATTATAGTGAAGGCGGAAAATTGAAAATTGACGAAGACAAGCTCAACAAGATGATGGCTGAAAAGCCGGACGAAGTGATGAACCTCTTCACAAAGAAAACGGGTACTCCAGGTATATTTGAACGAGTCTACAAAGAACTGGATACTGTTGTAAGAGATTTAAGCAATAGGGCAGGAAGCCAGGGAAGTTTTGTCGATAAAAGCTCATTGACCAAAAAAATTAACCAGATGAATGATGATATCAATAAATGGCAAGATCGATTGATTCGTTTGGAAGACCGCTACTGGAATCAATTTTCTGCAATGGAAAAAGCTTTGAATCAAATGAACCAACAAAGCATGTGGATGCAGCAAAATATGTTCGGTGGCATGTAATGGACGCGTATCAACTCAGACTTGCTGAATTTCTCGAACTGACAGAAAAACTGAATGCACAGGCAAAAGCGGTGAATTCCAAAATGGAAAACAACGAAGCTGGCCAGCTCGAATCTGTGCAGGCACTTTTCGAAAGGCGCCAGGCAGTCATCGATCAGCTCAGTGAATATACAAAAGCTGCTGAATTCGAATGGACGACCGAAGATAAAAAAGTCATCAGCCAACTGAAAGGGTATGAAGATGAAATGCAGCCGATATTAAATCGCTTGCATCAATCTTTTACCACCCAGATGAACCGGCTGAATCAAACAAGTCAGGCATCGAAGAAATATGTTGGTGCTTACCAGACGAAATCCACCGAAGGCTCATTCATTGATCAGCGGAAGTAATACAAGGAGGTTCTTTAATTGGCAATCAACAATCCGTACCAGACCTACCAGCAAAACTCGGTCACAACAGCATCACCACAAGAATTGACCTTGATGCTCTATAACGGCTGCCTGAAATTCATCAAGCTTGCTAAACGTGCGATGGACGAAGGTAAATTTGAAGAAAAAAATACAAACTTGATCAAAGCGCAGGCAATCATCCAGGAATTCCAAATCACGCTTGACCGTGATATCGCAATTTCAGAAGGCCTGGCTCAATTATACGAATACATTAACTTCCGTCTTATAGAAGCGAACATGAAAAACGACTTGGTCATCCTTGAAGAAGCAGAAGGCCAAGTCAAAGAACTGCGCGACACATGGAAAGAAGCAATGGCATTGGTGAAGGGGAAGTAATTTTTTATTTAACGACTTTGAAGAAATCGCTGGAGGCAGCGAAGTGCAAAGATGTGCTCCTGCATCGCTGCGCTGCTTCGTCGCAAACGATTTGCGCAAGCGCAAATCGCTTCCTGAAGGACTATGAGCGTGTCCTGAGACCCGGCAAGAGGGCAGAGGCTCAGGCCGCTCCCTGCGGAAAGCGTCTGCCTCAGGTGATTTCTGACTACAGAAAAATAGCAACATTAGACAGAGACAAAGCAGTGAAATGAGGTTACAGATGTGGATAAGACATCCTGGATTGGCGTAATACTTGGAATAGTCGTTTTGGTTGGAGGCATGATTTTAAAAGGATCCAGCCCGATCGCTTTATATAACCCGGCAGCACTCGTCATCATTTTTGCCGGAACGATCGCGTGTATCATGGTCGCGTTCCCGATGGAAGAAGTTAAAAAAATTCCGAGCCTGTTTAAAGTCCTGTTCTCGGAAAATAAAACCCTGTCAATCAAAGAAATGGTGCCGATGTTCTCACAGTGGGCGATGCTTGCACGCCGCGAAGGGCTATTGGCTTTGGAAGAACGTGCAGAAGAAGTGGAAGATCCATTTTTGCAGCGCGGCTTGAAGATGGTCGTTGACGGCCAGCCGCAGGAACAGATCCGCGAAATGATGGAAGAAGATATTGCGGCAATGGAAGAGCGCCACGAACTTGGCGCGAAAATCTTCACGCAAGCCGGTACATACGCCCCGACACTCGGGGTGTTAGGAGCAGTAATCGGACTGGTCGCAGCACTTGGCCACCTCGATGATATCGCCCTTCTCGGAAAATCGATCTCCGCCGCGTTTATCGCAACGCTGTTCGGGATTTTCTCAGGGTACGTCCTATGGCATCCATTCGCCAATAAACTAAAACGGAAATCCGAGCACGAAGCACGGACCAAGCGCATCATGCTGGAAGGCTTGCTGGCGGTTCACGAAGGCCTGCCGGTCCGTACAGTGGAAGAAAAACTATTGACTTACCTGCCGCTCAAGGACCGTGTTCTTGAAGAGGAAGTAAAAGAAGGTGTCGGCGTTGAAGCGTAAGAAAAAACATGAAGATCACGTAGACGAATCCTGGCTGATTCCATACGCAGACGTTCTCACCCTGCTGCTCGCTTTGTTCATCGTGCTGTTCGCGGCAAGTGAAGTGAACTCGCAGAAATTCCAGGAGATTTCCGATTCATTCAACCGGGAGCTGCAAGGCGGCACCGGTATTTTGGATCAGCAGTCAGCGGTCGAAACATTTGAAGAGACGTCGAAGCTGGCGGAACCGAATGATGTCGATCCGACTGAAGGGGAAGCGACAACGCCGCCGGAAGTGGAAGAGGAAATTGATGATAAGATTGAAATGACTGCCGAAGAGATCGAGCAATTGGCTCTTGCGGAAGACTATAAAGAACTTGCGGCGATACAGGATAAAGTGAAAGCTTATATCGCAGAGCGCAATATGGAAGATAAATTGGAAGCGGAACTGACTTCCAAGGGCCTGGTGCTGAAAATTAAAGACGGCGTGCTCTACCGTTCAGGAAGTGCGGATATTTCAGAAAGTTCACGGACTGTCGCAGAAGAAATCGGCAAGCTGCTGGTGACGGATCCACCGCGCAGCATTTTCATCGAAGGACATACGGATAACATTCCGTCGACTTCCGACAGATTCCCGTCCAACTGGGAATTAAGCTCGGCACGTGCAATCAACTTCATGAAGATTCTGCTGGAAAACAACGAATTGGATCCAACGAAATTCAGCGCAACCGGCTTTGCAGAGCATCAGCCGATCGCCAGCAATGAGACTGCGGAAGGCCGTGCAGAGAATCGCCGGGTCGAAGTGTTGATTTCATTGTATGCACATGAAGAAACAGACTAATAGCAAATAGAGGTGCGTTATGGGGAAAATGATGAAAGTCTTGCTAGTTTCATTGCTTGTATTGGGTGCAGCAGGAGCCGGTGCGTTCTTTTTCTTAGGAAAAGATGCGGAAGGCTCCTCTGAAAAAGAAAAGCAGCCGTCTGCGGAAGAACTGGCAGCAATGAGCATTGATACAGATATAATTACAACAAATTTGGCGTCGCCGAATTTCGGCATCGTCCAATTCAATATTTTATTGGACAGCGAAAAGGCGAAGGAAGAGGCTGAAAAGCGGACGCCGGAAGTACGGGCAGCCATCATTTCGACAGTGGCCGGATTTACGAAAGAGGAATTGGTCGGGCAGGAAGGCATTGCTGAACTGGAAGAGCAATTGAAAGGGAAATTGGCGGACATTATCCAGACCGGAAAAGTGGACCGCGTACTGGTTACTGAATTTAAAGTGCAGTAATTGAAAAGCAATTTGAAAAAAAGCTAAACAAACCGCGAAATATGCCGATATTTATTTTATAAAGGAACTGGGTGATTATTATGCAGTCAGATCGATTAGCTAACTGCACGATTTGCGGTAAGTTATATTTGAAGGATCATACGGATTATTGTTTGGATTGCTACAAGGAAATGGAGCAGGAGTTCAAGATCATCACCGATTTCCTGAAAGTGGAGGAAAACCGGTTCGCTTCCATTGAAGAAATCAGCGCGTTTACAGGCGTAGCGGAAAAACGGATTGCGGATTTCATCCGCGACGGCCGGATCTACGTCGAGGATTACCCGAATCTGGGATACGGATGTGCGCATTGTGGTACTCTTATCAAGAGGCAGATGCTGTGCAACAGCTGTTTCGAGGACTTTACTGCCGAGGTCAATAAGACCTTGAAGGCGGAGAAATTCCTGGAAGAAGCGAACAAGCCGAAAGAGCATGCTCAAACGGCAAGATATTGGAAACTAAGAAATTAAAATATAAAAGACGGGGCGGTGAAGGAATGAATATCGATAAAACAAACGGTTCTTCCTTTATTCAATCTTACCAAAAGCAAATGCAGGTTTCGAAGGTGGATAAAGCGAAGCCATTGCAAAAAGAGGATCAGCTGCAGATTTCAAATGAGGCTAAGCAGATGTTCGAAAGCAAAGCGGAATTTGACCGCCATGAAAAGATTCAGGCGCTGAAAGCCCAGGTCCAGTCTGGTGAATACCAGGTGAACAGTGAAAAAGTGGCAGAAAAGATGTTTGATTTCTGGTACGGAAAATAAAACGGTCAGTTAAAAGGAGGGTGTCGGATATTGAATGCAATGGTCACGGCACTGGAACAATTAATAGACGTCCAACAGCAGCTCATCAATTGTGCTGACAACAAGAAAGCGGCATTGATCGAGCGCAATGTGGACAGTTTAAATGGTGTAACGAAAGAAGAGAAGAAGCTGGTCAAACAGCTCGAACAAGCGGAACAAGGACGGATGGCAGTAATGGAAAGCGTTGCGCAGGATTCTGCAGCAGCAGGTTTCCAGTCATTTCTGGACCAAGTTCCCGGTGGACAGGCAAGACAAAAGATTGAATCCCAATTGAAAACATTACAGGAGCTCACCGCGGAATTGCAGGCGAAAAATAAGATCAATGACCGCCTGCTGAAAGATTCCATGAGCTTTGTACAACATATGATCGACCAGATCACCAGATCACAGCAGCAGCAATTCAACTACCAATCACCGATGGGCCAAGCCGGCCAAAAATCACAAACAGGCAACCGCGGCTTTTTCGATACGAAAGCCTGAGCGGAGCAGAAGGAAGGGAAACACATGGTTTCAACATTTCACGGATTAGAGACTGGAAAACGCGCCTTGAGCGTCGGGCAGGCAAGCATTGCAACGACCGGCCATAATATTGCCAACGCCAATACGAAAGGCTATTCGCGCCAGCAGGTGAACCAGAGCACGACTCCTTCACTGGATGTCTGGACGAACAGCACGAACCCTGGCCAGCTCGGTTCAGGCGTTTCCATCGACTCGATCACGCGTGTGCGGGACCGTTTCCTGGACAATCAATACCGTGACCAATCAGCGACACTTGCGGATGCGCAGACCAAACAGGCAGCATTCGACCGCTTGGAATCGATCATCAATGAACCGAGCGATTCCGGTTTGAACGCAGCTATGGACCAGTTGTGGAACGCATGGCAGGATCTTTCGAACAACCCGGACAGTGTGTCCGCCCAGGCGGTTGTCAAAGAACGCGCGCAAGCGTTTGTCGAAGCGGCTCAGGCAATGGACAGCTCGATGGCTAACATGAAAATCGACTTAAGTGAGCAAAAGACAGCAGCCATTTCCGAAGCGAACGATTATCTGAAAGGGATCGCTTCATTGAACGAATCGATTGTCCGCGGAGGCAACCAAGCAAATGATTTGAAAGACCAGCGCGATGTACTTGTCGAAAAGTTAGCGGCGCTTGCTCCGATCAAAGTCGATGCGCAGTCGAACGGGGCTTATAACATCAGCCTGGTTCAAAAAGACGACGCACCGCTAGCCCTTGTTACTGGCACAACAGTAAGCGAAATTGATGGTGCTACCGAAGTGACAGGCGGGAAGATCGCCGGTTTGATTGCAGCTGAAAGTAAAGTTGAATCAAACCACAGTGCATTGATGTCGGTGGCAACAACATTTGCAGCTGCAAACAATAAAACAGAAGGCGGTACGCCGCTGTTCAGTAATACCACAAGCATTGCCGCAATGGCAGTCGACTTCGGCTCAACACTTGGTGCACCGACAGCAGAGATGGAGTCGGACATTAAAGGCGTAAAATCTGATTACCAGAAGCTGGTCAGCACGTTAGGCGCTGAGAGCCAATCGGCAACACGTTCAGTTGCAAACTTTGAAGCGACTTTGCAGGCGACGGAAAATCGCCGCCAGTCTGTAACAGGAGTTTCTTTGGACGAAGAAATGGCCAATCTTGTTAAATTCCAACATTCATACAGTGCCGCAGCTCGGCTGATATCAACGACGGATCAGATGCTTGATACGATTATTAACCGGATGGCTGCACGTTAATAATCGGTAACCGGAGGTAAGTAAAATGAGAATTTCACATCAGATGCTACATCAGAATTCAATGAACCATGTCAGCCAGAACATGAGCCGCCTGAACAAAGCGTATAACGACGCTTCGACAGGCAAACAGATCCATAAGCCTTCAGACGATCCGCACGGTGTGAGCCAAGCGATGCAATTGAAGTCAGCCATTTCGGCAAATGGCCAATACGAGCGCAATACTAGTGAAGCCAATTTGGTGCTGGATGAAACGGATCAGACGATCAACAGCATGGTCAATGTCATGCAGCGTGTGCGCGAATTGTCTGTTCAAGGCAATAACGATACGTTGAACGAGGAAGACCGCAACGTCATCGCGACGGAAGTTGAAGAGTTGACGGAGCAGCTTCGCCAGTTCGCCAACACACAAGTGAACGGCAATTACCTGTTCAATGGGACGGATACGAAAAATGCGCCTTATGCTAACAAAAACTCGCATGAAACAGCTGATTTCGCTGATGTGAAATTGAAAACTTTCACCATCGCGGAAGGCTTGACGCTGGAAGTGGGCGTAAAGGCGGGCGAACTATTCGGTCAAGGAGAAGCTGGCCTCTTTGCGAAACTGTCGGAAGCAGCGCAAAACCTGCGAGCCGGCGAAAAAGTTTCGTTGGATGAAATCGATACCGGAGTCGACCGGATGCTGCAAAAATCCGCTGAAGTCGGAGCTCGCAAAAATCGTGTTGAAGCCGTCGAAAACCGCATCTCCGGCAGCACGCTTGAGTTGAAGCAAATGCTGTCGAAGATCGAAGACATCGACATCGCCGAAGCCATCACGAAGCTGAAAAGCGAAGAAAGCCTGTATCAGGCGAGTCTTGCTGCTTCAGCAAAAATCATTCAGCCAACTTTGATGGACTTTTTGAGATAATAAATGAACGAAGGAGCGTTGCCATTGTGGCGATGCTCTTTTTGTTTTTTATAGTTCGCAGCCTTCAGCAATTGCCGGAATTCAAAAGCTTGGACGGATGCTTTTCGCCTAAGCCCGGCCGAAAAGCGGGAAACCTCGAATTCAAGAACATAGTGGATGTTTTTCGCATCGCGAAAAACTCCTTCTTTAAGGAAATCTTCGCGGATGCGGAGATTTTTTCAATATGGGGTTTTGGGGAGGTGGGAGTGGGTGAAGGACGGGACGGTGGGAAAAGGGAGCTGTTAAAATAACCCATATTAATAATAGTGATGTGCCGTGAGCTGATTTCATATGATAGGGGACGTTATTTGTCATGAATTCCAGGTAGTTGGGAGTAAAACAGGGGAAGTTGGGAGTAAATCGATGAAAGTTGGGAGTAAATCGATGAAAGTTGGGAGTAAACGGTGCCGAGTTGGGAGTAAAATCAAAAGCTGATGAGAATGAAAATTATTTTGTTTAATTATTCCATCTGAATAGACAGATTCTTCGAGCAGAGACTGGTGCTATTTAGCGTTTCACAGGAGTTGGGCATAAAACAACAAAAGTTGGGCATAAAAGACACCGACTTGGGCATAAATCTAAAAAAGCGGAGTACCCGATACATCGGGTACTCCGTTTTTCCTATTATCCTCTAATCGTATTAACCAAACCGCGCATATCATCAGCAAATGAAATTGCCTTGCTTTGCGATTGCAGCAACCGCTGGGTAGCGATCAATTCGGTCATTTCGGTAGTCAAGTCGACGTTGGACATTTCGAGCGCGCCTTGGCCGACGCGGATCGTCCCGTCATTTCCATCAGCAAGATTCAAAACTTGCAGGGTTCCGCTGGCTACTTGCTCAGCTTCGGTGCCCGGCAATTCGTAAAGATTGCCGCCGGTTTTCTGAAGAAGGTCCGGACGGTTGATTTCAGCAATACTCAATTGGAACGTATCAGCCGGCTTGCCGGCAGTTTTGTATGTCACATTGAGTGTGCCGTTTTCATTCACCGTGATGTTGTCGTAATCGTTGTCGATGGTGATTGGCTGGTTATTCGCGCCAAGGACGGCTTCACCGTTGGATGTGACCAAGTTTAGCTGATTGCCGGCTGCATCTGGTGTTAATTGGAACGAACCGTTTTTGGTGTAATACGTATTTCCGCCATTCTCGACGCGGAAGAATCCGTTTTCGCCGGTGATCATGAAATCAAGTTCGCGGCCGGTTTGGACAGCTGAACCCTGGTTCGTGCGAAGTGCAATCTGTGAAACGGTTGCACCAGCGCCGATGCGGATGCCGTTGGGTGTTTGGCGCCCGGCTTCCAGTGGACCGGCTTGTTTTTCGAACGATTGCACCAGGGCGTCGGCGAAATTCGCTTCCTGTCTTTTATATCCGGTGGTATTGACGTTCGCGATGTTATTGGCGATCGTGTCGATTTTCTTCTGTAATTCGCGCATAGAGGAAGCCGCGGAATTCATTTGGATATTCATTTAGCTGAGCCTCCCATTATACGCGGCCGATTTCATTGACCGCTTTTTCCATACTGCGGTCATAGGCCTGGATTATTTTCTGGTTAGATTCGAATCCGCGGTACGTTTTCATCATGTCGGTCATGGTCTGCGTCAAATCGACGTTCGATTGTTCGATATATCCTTGCTGAACGAGTGGACCGGTATTGCCAAGGCCTGCAAGTTCAATCGATACAGGGGCCAAAGCGGGATCACCAGCCCAGCGCAGAAGGTTCTGGCCTTCTTTGATAAATTGTTGCGGATTTTCAGTATAAGAAATGAATAGGGAATTATTTACAGTTCCATCAGCCAAAGTGACCTGACCGTTTTCAGCAATGGTAAATTCAGTCGAACCCACCTGAATAGGCTGTAAATCTTGATTCAGCACATTGAATCCTTCAGCTGTTGTCAAGAATCCGGCATCATCGACAGTGAATTGTCCGTTTTGGGTATAACGGATTTCATTGTTCGGCAGAGACACAGCAAAGCTTACAGCCCCTTGCTGTCCAGTCTCCGGGTTGATTGGCAGCGACGAACTGAGCAAAGCCAAATCTGTAGAATTTCCTGTATTTTTTAAAGCACCCTGAGTAAAAGAAGGAATTCCTTCCTGTGTATAAACTCCTGTATGAAGGGAACCGATGTGTTTTTGAGACGCCGGAAGTTTTGCTCCTCCAACGGTCGTTCCACCGGATTCCATCGCTTTGATCAATTGGGCTGGAAATGCGCGCATGACGGATTGGTCTTTTTTGAAACCGGGGGTCATGGCATTTGCCAGGTTGTTTGTCAGCATTTGCTGCTGTCTGTTATTCGCCATCATCCCTGATGTGGCGGTGTATAAACCACGAAACATTGTTCGATCTCTTCCTCTCGAGAAAATAAGATTAATATGCGTAAGCATAACATTTTATTGACAATATTGACAAGCTTATTGGAAAATAAAACCATAAAAAATTTTTTAATCAAAAATATACAATTTTTTATTTATGTGATACTATATCTTGGAACTAAATTTTGAAAATGTGAAAAAAGTATGAGTTTAAAAGAGGAAAGTAATAAAACCTATCCTGAAAAAGGCAAACTTTTTGAAAGAAAAGGACGCAAAACCACGGGCCTAAGTATTCATTTATAAGGCAGCCGGGTCGCCGGAAGATGGAAGCTGTGAAGCTTGTCCACCTTTATTGAGGGTGGATTTTTATTTGTCATGATGAATACATATTTACACAGGAGGAAGGAAATTGAATCTCATTTCACCCACAATCCAGTCGCTGGAACGGGCTTTATCAACTTCAGCCCTTAAACAGCAGACGCATACGGCAAATATCGCGAATGTGGATACGCCGGGTTACAAAGCCAAGCAAGTCGATTTTGAAACGGCATTGAAAAATGCTTCCAGCAAACAGGCGTTGGCGAGTTACAAGACTGATGCTAAACATATTGCATTCAGCAATGAATCCTCACAATTTGATCCGAGGGTCACAGTCAATGAAAATTCCGAGTATAAAATCAACGGAAATAATGTCGACATGGATGTCGAAATGGCGGAGTTGGCGAAAAACCAGCTTCTATATAATGCAGTGACTGACAGAATCAGCGGGAAATTCCGCAGCTTGAGCAATGTCATCAGCGGAGGGAGATAATTCAGATGAGCTTATTCAACAGTTTTAATATCAGTGCATCCGGCCTGACGGCGAATCGCCTCCGCATGGATGTAGTATCAGCCAATATTGCAAACGCTGAAACGACGCGTTCTCAAATGGTCAATGGCGAATGGACACCGTATCGCCGGAAAACAGTCGAATTGACCCAAAGCGGCGTTTCACCATTCGAGCAGAAATTGCAGGCGATGATGGGCAATGGCAACAATGCCGTATCGGGCGTATCGGTTTCAAGAATCAAAGAAGACGATGCACCTTTCACGTTGAATTACGATCCAAGCCATCCGGATGCCGATGAAAATGGCTATGTGCAGCTGCCGAATGTCGATCCGATCAAAGAAATGGTCGATCTGATGTCGGCAACCCGTTCATATGAAGCGAACGTAACTGCGCTGAATGCATCAAAAAGCATGTTCATGAAAGCCTTGGAAATCGGGAAGTAATTCTTTTGAAATTATTCATCTAATAAACGATATTCCGCAAAACAGCTCCGCTTTCCTGGTGGCTTGCGCTGAGCTAACTCGGACTCGTTTCACTTCGTCCGAGTGGATCTCAGCACTTCGCTTAGTCACCTGGGAGTCTTCGCTGTTTTGCTCCATATCTCTAGAGAACTCTCACAGCGCCGGCGCGTCGCCGGACTGGGCGGAGCTATAAGACGAGTGTTCTTCTCGGCTTATAGCGGGAGCCTTGTCCAAAGCGCCGAAGCGGCATTTTAAAAATTATTTTTAAGTTACTTCTATAAAGAAACAAACCTGGGGGAAATATAATGAATCCAATCAATCAGATACAGACACCATTCATACAAGGGTTGACCAATCCGATCGTGAAGCCTGAAAACAAGGTGGAAGGTTTTGGTGAAATTTTTAAGCAGGCTATACAGAATGTCAATCAGACACAAAAAGCATCCGATAAGCTGACAAGTGATCTGGCGACCGGACAGGTTGAAAATATCCACGAAGTGATGATCGCTTCGGAGAAAGCGAGTCTGTCGCTCGAACTGACGATGCAAGTACGCAATAAAGTAGTGGAAGCTTATCAAGAAGTGATGAGAATGCAAGTATGATTCTGGCAAATAGGATGAGTGATCGATGAAAGAGAAGTTTAGTGCTTATAAAACAAAAGTCAGTGAGACGTGGGGAAATATTTCTCCAAAGATAAAATGGACGATTATCGGATCGTTTTTTGTTACTTTCCTGCTGTTGCTGGTTTTCATCTTTCTTGGTTCAAGGTCGGATATGACGCCGTTGTATTCGAATCTGTCGCCGGCTGAAACTGGTGAAATCAAGGCGGCGATTGAGTCACAGGGAATCCTGACGGAGGTATCGGCTGACGGCAAAACGATCAGTGTGCCGCCTGAAGAAGTGGCGAACTTGAAAGTGAGTTTGGCGGCTGAAGGGATACCGAAGAACGGCAATGTGAATTACAGCATTTTCAGTGACAATATGGGACTGGGCATGACGGACCGCCACTTTGATGTAGTGGAACGTGATGCCATGCAAAACGAATTGGCCATGCTGATCCGCCAGATTGACGGCGTGACAGATGCAAATGTCATGATCACCCTGCCGAAGGAAAACGTTTGGCTGACGGATGATGAACAGGTGGCGACAGCTTCTGTAGTCATCAAAGGCGAGCCTTCATTCCAATTGGATCAAAAGCAAGTAAATGGCTTGTATCATTTGATCAGCAAGAGTGTTCCAAGTCTGCCGTCAGATCAGATAGTCATCATGGATCAGAACGGACAGACTTTCACAATGGAAGATGAAAAAGCCGCCGATACAACGTTGACGGTTTATCAGCAGCAGCGCGACATCAAACAGGATATCGAAAAAGACATCCAAAAAGAATTGCAGCAAATGCTCGGTTTATTGCTTGGGCGCGATAAAGTCGTCGTGTCGGTAATGGCAAGTGTGGATTTTACGAAAGAAAAGCGTGAAGAACAATTGGTTGAGCCGGTTAATGAAGAAACGGGCGAAGGCATTGATATCAGCGTTGAACGAATTGTTGAGACCTATTCCAGCGAAGGTGCCACAGTAGAAGACGCCGCTGGTACTGGCGATACTGAAATCGCCAATTATCCGGCTGCAGGCGCAGGCGGAAACAGTGAATCGGAAAGAACGGAAGAGCGCATCAACCGCGAAGTCAACCGGATTCACCGTCAAATCGAATTGAGCCCTTATGTGATTGATGATATTACGATCAATGTGGGTGTTGAACCGCCGGTGCCGGGGAATCCGGACAGCCTGACGCTTGAAACGGTCGGCGATATCCGGAATCTGCTTGGCAACACGGTGAGCGCCGCACTCAGTATGAATGGCGCCGAAGTCAACGAGCTTGAACTGGATGACCGGATTTCAGTCTTTGCGACAGAATTCCAAGGGAAAACGGTCGTAGAAGCTGAAGAACCGATTGATAATTGGTTCGGCACGATTCCGAACAGTCTTTTATTGATTGCCGGAGCAGCTGTCGCGTTGATTTTGATCATCGGAAGCCTGATTTTCGTATTGATGAGAAGAAAACGTGAAGTGATCGAAGAGGATTACGGCTTTGATATGTTCGAACAGCCGGTAACGCCGATTGGATCTTTGGAAGAAGAAGAGAAGGAAATCGATCTTTCGGAATTTGACTCAAGATCAAATCCAAAACGGAAGACGATTGAAAAACTGGCCAAGGGCCGACCGGAAGATTTCACGAAATTATTGCGTACTTGGATGTCGGAAGAGTAGGAGTGTGACTTATGGTTAAAGGTGCTAAAGAATTGACCGGCGTACAAAAAGTAGCCGTGTTGCTGGTGGGATTGGGTCCGGATGTGGCTGTTGAGATATTCAAGCAGCTGACGGAACCGGAAATCGACCAATTGACGATGGAAATTTCAAATGTGCGGCAGCTGAAAAGCAGCCAGACAGAAAAAGTGATAGATGAATTCTACGAAATGATTTTGGGCCAGGACTTCATGGACGAAGGCGGACTGGAATACGCGCGGGATATTTTGGAGAAGGCTTTGGGGAAAGACCGGGCGATGGATACGATCGGCCGGCTTACGAGCAGGCTGCATGTGAAACCGTTCAATTTTGCGAGAAGAGCGGATCCGAACCAGCTTTTCAATATTCTTCAGCACGAACATTCCCAGACGATTGCACTTGTGCTGTCCTATCTGGATTCAAGGCAGTCATCGCAGGTCATTGCTCAGCTTCCGCCAGCTAAACAGGCGGAAGTGGCGAAGCGGATCGCTTTGATGGAAAGTACGTCGCCGGAAGTGATCCATCAGGTGGAACAGATCATCGAACGCAAGCTGTCAGCTTCCGGAGCGCAGGATTACACGGCTACGGGCGGTGTTGAAGCGATTGTCCAGGTATTGAACAACGTGGACAGAGGAACTGAAAAAGCGATTCTTACCGAGCTGGAAATTGATAGTCCGGATCTTGTCGCTGAAATCAAGAAACGGATGTTTGTATTCGAAGACATCATTTCACTTGAAACGCGTTCAATTCAGCGTGTCATCCGTGAAGTATCGGATGCAGATCTGACATTCGCATTGAAAGTGGCGAATGAAGATGTCAAAGAAGGCATTTTCTCGAATATGTCTGCACGCAGAGCAGAAGTTATTCGTGATGAAATCGATGTTATGGGTCCTGTGAAACTGAAAGATGTGGAAAATGCACAGACAAATATTGTCGCATTGATTCGCAGCCTGGAAGAAAAAGGCGAAATTATGGTGTCCCGCGGAGATGGAGATGAGCTGATTGTCTAATGTCATCCGCTATCATCATGGAAAACCTGTCGAGACCAAAATACTCAAGACGAAAAAGATAGAGTTCCGGAATATTCAGGAAGCCGAAGATGAAAAAGATCCGGAACAGCAAAAACTGTCGATAAAACAGGAAATCGCGGCTTTATTGGCCCAGAAAAACGAGCTCGAAAAAGAGCTGCAGGAAAAACAGCAGCAGGCGCAGACCGATATTGAATTCTGGTGGGAGCAGGCACGGACTGAAGCTCAGGCAGAAGCCGAACGACTGGCGGATGTGGCAACGGCGCAAGGATTCGATGCCGGTAAACAGCAAGGTTATCTCCAAGCTGAACAAGACTTCAAGGAAAAGCGGCTCGAAATGGAAGCGCTGATCCGTGAAGCCTATAGCGAAAAGTCGAAAATCGTGCAGGAAGCGGAAACGTTTCTTCTGTCATTAAGTGTCCGCATTGCTGAACGAGTCATCAAAGAAGAATTGAAGCACCACGAAGAACAGCTTTTGAATATTGTTAAGCAAGCTTTAAAACACATCGAAGAAGCCGAAGACATCATCATGCAAGTGTCTTTGGACGATTACCCGATAATTTTACCCTTCCTGGAAGAACTTAAAACCTATGTAAGGGCAGATTGTGAATTAAAAATGATTCCAGTGGCAAATGTCGAAGCCGGCGGCTGCATGCTGCATACGCCGAGCGGTTCATATGACGTTACTATCGACAGCCAATTGGAAGAAATCAAAAAGCATTTACTCGCTTATTGTGAGGAGAAAACAAATGATGAACCAGCGGAAAGATGAATACCTGTCGCTGATCGATGAAGTGGAACCGATAAAAAAGCATGGCAAGGTCGTGCAGGTCATCGGGTTGACCATCGAATCCAAAGGGCCGAACGCCAAAATCGGTGAAATTTGCCTGCTGTATCCGAATCATTATGAAAAACCGTTTGAAGCCGAAGTCGTGGGTTTCCGTGAAAATAAATTGATGCTGATGCCGTTGAATGATATTTCCCAGATCGGGCCAGGTTGTCTCGTAGTGGCAACAGGTGTACCGCTGCAGATTAAAATCGGACCGTCGATTCTTGGCAAAGTGCTCGACGGTACAGGAAACCCGTTGGATGAAACACGGTTGCCGAAAGGGCTCAAGAAATACTCGACGAACAACACGCCGCCGAATCCATTGCAGCGGCCGAGAATCGAAAAACCATTGGAAGTCGGTGTCCGCGCAATTGATGGACTTCTCACTGTCGGGCAAGGCCAGCGCATCGGCGTGTTCGCCGGAAGCGGCGTCGGCAAGAGTACGCTGCTTGGAATGATCGCCCGGAATACGGAAGCGGACGTCAATGTCATTGCGCTGATTGGTGAACGTGGCCGTGAAGTGCGGGACTTTATCGAACGGGACCTGGGTCCGGAAGGGCTTAAGAAATCGGTCATCGTGGCCGCTACTTCCGATCAGACACCGCTTCAACGCATTAAAGGCGCAATGACGGCAACTACCATCGCGGAATATTTCCGGGATCAAGGGAAAAACGTCATGCTGATGATGGACTCGGTCACACGTTTTGCGATGGCGCAGCGCGAAGTCGGACTTGCGGTCGGCGAACCGCCGACCAGTAAAGGCTATACGCCGAGTGTCTTCGCTTTATTGCCAAAGTTATTGGAGCGCTCAGGAACTTCGGCAAAAGGATCGATCACCGCGTTCTACACGGTATTGGTTGACGGCGATGATATGAACGAACCGATTGCGGATGCAGTCCGCGGGATATTGGACGGCCACATTGTGCTGGACCGCAAAATTGCGCAAAAAGGGCAGTTTCCAGCCATCAACGTCATGGCCAGCGTCAGCCGCGTCATGCACGAAGTCGTCAGCGCTGAACATCAGAAAGCGGCTGTCGAGTTCAAGAAGATGCTGTCGGCTTATGATTCGGCAGAAGACCTCATTAACATCGGAGCTTATAAGGCCGGAGCCAATAAAGAGATAGATCAGGCCATCCGTTCTTATCCAGTCATCAAAGATTACCTGCAACAGGACATATATGAAAATACCACGCTTGATGCAAGCATCGAAAAATTGACAGAGCAATTTGGGGGGACTAAGAATTGACGCAATTCAATTTCCGATTTCAGAAAATCCTTGAACTGAAAGAGAATGAAAAAGGATTTGCCCAGATACAGATGGCTGACGCGATAAAAAAAGAAGAGGCGGGCCATCAGAAAAGCAGGGCGATCACAGACAAACTGGTGGAAGCAGAACATTTGAAAATACAAAAGCAGCAAGGCGGCGTTAATGTCGGCGAATTGCGGAAGCTTGAAATGTACATAAACCAGCTGCAGGAGCAATCCATGATCACTAACCGGGAACTGGAATTCCTTCAGGGCAATGTCACCAGAACCCAGAACCAGCTGCAACAGAAAGCGCAGGAAGAAAAGACCTGGGGCAATCTGAAAGAACAGGAGCTCAGCAGGTTCCAGGAAGAGAAAAAGGTGCAGGAACAGAATTTCTTCGACGAATTGGCGAGCACCCGTTTCTACCGAACATCACAAGCCATTACAGCTGAAAGAGGGTGAATCCGATAAATATTGCGGGTCCAGTATCTACTATGAATATTAAACCGTCCGGCGAATCAGCATCTGCCAAAGCTGAAGCCCCGTCGGCTGAAGGGTCGAAAGCCTTCTCAAGCCTGTTCCAATCGTTGGCGGGCGGCGCAAAGCAGAGCGACAGCTCCGGCCAGGCACTGCCGGAGCACTTGCTGGCAAAGATTGAAGACATGCTTGCTGCCCTGCAGGAGCAGCCAGTTGAAGAGCTTTCAGAAGAACAGCAAAAACTTATGTATGAATTGATGCAATTGGTCAATTTGCAGCCGGCAAGAAAAGAAGGGACAATTCTTGTCGATACGACTGGAAAGAGAAAGTTCACACCAGTTAATCCCGATACTGAAAAACAGATGATCCCGAAAGAAGTCCAGTTAAAACTGATCGAGCTGGTTAAAAAGTTAAGTGATATATTGCCGGCAACTGGAGCGGCTGATACTAAAAAGTTCGACGCCAGTACGAGTTTAATGGGGGTCGAAGGAAAAACAATCGCTTTGGATGCTGAAAAAATCGAAAAGATCACCAATAAAATCCTGGAGATCACCGGCTCACTCGCTGACAGCGGAAAGAAAGTTTCAGCAGCAATCGTTCAGAGCGAACAGGCAACGAAAATCAGTGCGGTGCTACCGGTTGAAACAGACAAGCAGTTAAAAGTCGCTGGGGAAAGCAAGAGCGTAGACGCGGATGAAGCACAGGCGGCTAAAGCACAACCTTCTGCTGCTGCTGTTGTCACTGCGGGTAGAAGCGACGGAGGACAGCAACAGGAAACTTCACAGCAGGATGACACCAAGCAGAGCCTGAACCAAACCGCGGCTGCGCCAGATACGGCAAAACCAACTGCCGCATCTGCGCAAGCGACAACTGCTCCTCCGGTACAGGCGAAGCCGGAGCCGCCAATGATGCCGCCCCCAGTGGTGCGGATGAACAATATGGCCGAAGAGCTGGGTGAGGTATTCAAGAACTCGATGCGCATGAGCACAAGCGGTGAAAGCACTCAGATCAAAGTGAATATTTCACCGGATCATCTTGGCCATCTGGATATTCGGCTGACAGAAACGAACGGCCGGATCGCCGCACAGATTTTCACAAGCAGCATAGCAGCAAAAGATGCCTTGGATCTTCAGCTGAATCAGCTTCGCAGCACATTGATCCAGCAAGGTTTGACGGTTGAGAAGATTGAAGTGGTGCAAAATGACTCGCAGCAATCGCTCGGCCAGCAAAATGCCCAATCCGAGCAGCGTTTCACACAACAGCAACGACAGAATAACGCCGGACGCGAAAGCAACGGCTATCAGCAGATAGAAGAAAAAACAGCAGTGCAGCGAAGCCACCTCGACTCGGGAATGATGAAAGTGGATTATACAGTTTAAACTAGTTAATCATTTCTGAACGGAAGAACTCGCTCCAGAATGACTCACAGAGATATGGAGCAAAACAGCGAAGACTCCCAGGGGAGCAGAAACAGAGTTGGCTTTCCAACTCTGTTTCGAGCGAAGTGCTGAGATCTACTCGGGCGAAGTGGAACGAGCACGAGTTAGCTCAGTGCAAGCCCCCAGGAAAGCGCAGCTGTTTTGCGGAATATCGGTTCTATAAAGAAAAGAAAAGAGGTGTTCTGATGAACGTTGCAAATACAACAACAGCCAACACGATGGCGGGGACAGCGGCAAAGACGTCCGATCCTCAAAATACGCTGGGCCAGGATGCTTTCCTGAAGATCCTCGTCACGCAGATGAAGCATCAGGATCCGATGGAGCCATTAAAGGATACGGAATTCATCGGGCAGATGGCGCAGTTCAGCAGCCTGGAGCAATTGACGAACTTGAATAAGACCATGACTAATTTTGTCGGCAGTTCCAGCAGCAATCAAACATTGGCAAATCATGCGAATCTGCTCGGCACTTCAGTCGACTGGTCATATGAAGTAAACGGCCAGATGGAAACGGGCCAGGGAGTCGTTAAAGCGTTATCAAGCAAAAACGGTGAACTGACTGTCGAACTTCTGGACAGCGGCAAAAAAATTCCACTCACAGCAATCAACCGGATTGAAATGAATACAGAAATTAAAAATGATAACGAGATTGTCTGATTCCGACTCGAATACGGACAATACTTGAAAGGGGAAAACTAAATGTTACGTTCAATGTATGCAGGTGTGTCAGGTATGAAAGGTTTCCAAACGAAACTGGATGTCATCGGTAATAATATTTCCAACGTTAATACAATCGGCTACAAGAAAAGCACAATCAACTTCCAGGATTTATTGAGCCAGAATATGTCCGGTGGAGGAGCGAACCCGATGCAAGTCGGTCTTGGGGCTTCGACAGGAGCGATCAACGTAAACCATAACGCCGGATCTTCTATGACGACAGGTGTCGGAACGGACTTGGCAATGATGGGCGACGGCTTCTTCATTGTGCAGAACCCGGATGATGTTGGAACAGACGGCGGTCAATATTTGACGCGTGCTGGTAACTTCACCGTAACAAATGAAGGGAACTTAGTGAATCCCCAAGGCTATAACGTAATGGGCTTCACAAATACCGCAGCTCAAGGTGATGATTTTGTCGCTGGCGATCTCGAAGCGATTGTTATCAACCCAAATGACTATGATTCATTCAGCATTAACCGCGCTGGTGAAGTAATCGGTAAAGCAGCTGATGGAACAGAAACGATTTTATTCGGATTAGGTATTTCGAACCCGGAAAACCCTACAGGCTTAAACAAGTTTGGGGGGTCCCTGTATGAAATGACTGGTGGAGCAAGTGCCCTTGGCATCAATGCACAAACTGTCGAGGGAGCCAACACATCCGTCGCATCCGGCATGCTTGAAATGTCGAACGTTGACCTAACGGAAGAGTTCACTGAAATGATCATTGCCCAGCGTGGCTTCCAGGCGAACTCACGCACTATCACTACTTCTGATGAAATCCTTCAAGAAGTTGTTAACCTGAAACGATAATAAAGGAGGGCGGCCTGAGGGAAGCTGAGCTTCCCTCGATAGGCGCTTTTATATGATCCTATTGACGAAATTAAATCAGACGCCGTTTACCATAAACGCGGTTTATATCGAAAGAGTCGAAGCTACACCGGATACAGTGGTGACACTGGTGTCGGGCAAAAAGATCCACGTTCTGGAGTCGGTAGGAGAAGTCACGGATAAAGTGACAGCCTATTACCAGCAGATCAGCATTTTGCCGACAGTCCAAAAGCCTGACCTGATGGAATAAGGAGGAAACATCCATGGTAGATCATTTATCAGACGAAAATATAGATGCCATTCTTTCTTCCATTAAAAAAGAGAAGCCAGCACCTTATAAGATCGGCAAAGAACGTACAGTGAATAATTATGACTTCAAAAAAGCATTGCGATTTTCGCAGGATCAGATCCGCACCTTAACACGGATCCACGAAAACTTTGCGCGCTTGCTGACTTCTTATTTTTCCACACAGCTGCGTACATATGTCCAGCTTACGGTAACGGGAGTGGAACAATATTCGTACGAGGAATTCATCCAGAATATCGAGAAAAATTCACTGCTTGGTGTATTCGAAGCAAGCCCGCTGCCTGGCAGCATGGTGATGGAATTTTCTCCGGATGTAGCGTACGTAATGTTCGACCGTCTGCTTGGCGGACAAGGGAATGCATTGAATAAAACAAGTGATTTGACGGAAATTGAAACGTCGATCATTGAACGGGTTTTCGTGAAGGCGCTGGATTGTTTCCAGGAAGCATGGACATCGGTCATCCGCTTGTCGCCGTCATTAAAGGAAATTGAAGTGAATCCGCAATTTCTGACGATGTCACCGCCGAATGAAACAGTCATCATGGTGTCGCTCCACACGAAAATCGGTGAAGTCGAAGGCGTCATTAACTTATGCCTGCCGCACCTGGTACTGGAAAAGGTGCTACCGAAACTGTCAGCACGGCATTGGCTGGCGAATCAGAAGAAAACCAAAGAAAACCATGAAGTGGCAGCTTTAGAGAAAAAGCTGCAAAACACCAAAATGAGTGTTAAAGCGGTTTTGGGCAACTCCACAATCAATATCGAAGATTTTCTGAATTTGAAAAATGGCGATGTGATCCGTCTGCAGGAATCCTTTTCGGATCCGGTGACGGTGCTCGTCGATGATAAACAGAAGTTTTTTGCTCAAGCCGGGGTCTCCAAGGGCCGTTTGGCCGTACAAATTACAGATGTTCAAACGCAGGAGGATGACAGCGATGGTAACAGGTAATTTGTCTTCAGACGAAATAAACGGCTTATTGAACCGGGGAGAGAAGGAGGAGAAGAAGATGGCGGATACGTCACTTTCCACAATTGAAAACGAAGCGCTGACGGAACTGTTCAGCGTGGCACTTGGCAGCTCATCGGCTGTATTGTCTTTATTGCTTTCGGACCAGGTGACAGTGAGTTCACCGAATTTATCAGTAAAGCCGAAAACGGAAATCATGGCAAAAACGCAGGCGCCTTTCTTCGTCCTGCTCGGTGAATACACGGGCGACGTTTCAGGCATCCAATTTGTTTCGGTGAATAAAGGGCAGGTGCAGGCATTGACTGCGATGGCGGATCCGGAAAGCGCAAGCGAAGATACAGAACGCCAATTCGAAATCCTGCAAGACATCATGCAGCAGATGTATGCATCGGTTTCTCAGACATTCTCCGCTTTATTGGAATCGGAAGTCAGCCATTCCTTGTCCGGCATGGACATGGTCGAGGACCGGGAAGATTTTCCGGCAGCGAATTTTACTGCGGAAGAATGGTTCGCCGAAGCCGCGTTTCAATTGAAAGCGCAGAACGGGCAGCACGCGGAATTTTATATGTGTATACCGGTGCGCCTGGCAAAACAAATGGCTGGAATCTTAACCGGTTCAGGTGAAGAGGAAGAGCTGGAGGAGACACAGGATATGCAATTTGACTCAAACAATGAAAGCAATTCACAGAATAAAAAAGAACAAGCCGTTACATCCCAAAACATCCAGCCGGTGCAATTTTCAAGTTTCGATGATTCGCCCGCAGCGAATACTGAACCAAATAACTTGAATATGCTGATGGATATTCCGCTTCAGGTGACAGTGGAACTGGGACGCACAAAACGGACAGTCAAAGAAATACTGGGTGTTTCCCAAGGGTCGATCATTGAACTCGACAAACTGGCAGGAGAGCCGGTCGATATTCTAGTAAACGATAAACTGATTGCCGTGGGTGAAGTTGTAGTCATCGATGAAAACTTCGGGGTCCGCGTTACCGATATCCTGTCTACAGAAGAACGAATCTCGAAGCTTCGCTAATACCTTTATGTAAGGAGTCTACAAGCTTGATCCAAAAAATGTCTTTATACAGTATTATGATGATCCTGCTGCTGACGCTGTCGGCAGTATGGGCACCATCCTTTGCACAAGCCGCTGACCCGAAAGTCAGCGACAGCTATAACACGGACCAGCCGGCAGTCGAACAGCAGGAACCACCTGCAGAAGCGGCGGCGCCAGAAGAAAAAAGCTTTATCGTGGTGATCGGCCAATTGATCTTTTATACCTTATTAATTGTTTTCATGATATACGGCCTGATCAAATTCCTGTCGATGAAGCAGAAAAATCTCCAGCCCAACCAAGCTGTAAAGCTGATGGGCGGAACAGCCTTAGGCAACAATAAATCCCTTCAGCTTGTAAAAGTGGGAGGACAGATTTATCTGATTGGTGTCGGCGATCAAGTAACATTGATCAAAGAATTCACCGAAGACGATGAAATCCATGGAATCGAAAAAGACGTGGAGACCCAAGCTTCGCCATTATTGCCGAAGACGGTCACCAGTTTCATAAAAGAAAAAGTCAGCGGACACTTGGAGAAGAACCCTTCCCAAACGAAAGGGTTTGATCAATTGTTCAGGCAGAGCCTTGATAAACAACGTAAAAAGCAGCAAAAACTGGAGTCGGATTTAGGCGGCCAGCAATCCGAGGATAAAGAAGGACGCGGGTTATGATGGATTCTCTTCTCCTGCTCGTCAATATTCCCGGAATCGATTTTGGCAACGATAATCCCGAAGATGTTTCAACGACACTGCAATTATTATTCCTGCTGACGATCTTGTCAGTAGCTCCAGGGATTTTAATCCTGATGACCAGTTTTACCCGCATCATCATCGTCTTATCCTTTGTCCGCACCGGTCTCGGGACTCAATCGATGCCGCCGAACCAGGTGTTGGTGGGACTGGCATTATTCCTCACTTTCTTCATCATGGCTCCGATATTCTCGGAGATCAATGAAACCGCGCTTCAGCCATATTTGGACGGCGAGATCGGACAGGAAGAAGCGATGGACTCAGCCGCTTTGCCGATGAAAGAGTTCATGGCGAAGCATACACGTGAAAAAGATTTAGCATTATTTTATAAATACGCTGAAATGGAAAAGCCCGACAGCATCGCGGAAATTCCGCTGACTTCGCTGATTCCGGCATTTGCCATCAGTGAGCTCAAGACAGCGTTTCAGATCGGTTTCGTCATCTTCATCCCGTTCCTGATCATCGATATGGTCGTGGCCAGCACCTTGATGGCGATGGGGATGATGATGCTGCCGCCGGTAATGATTTCATTGCCGTTCAAAATCCTGTTATTCGTACTGGTCGACGGCTGGTACCTGATCATCGAATCGCTGCTGCTTAGTTTTTAGATAAGGAAGGAAGAACTCAATGACTCCAGATATGGTAATTAAACTGGCAGAACAATCGATTTATACAATCATCATCATTGCGGCGCCGATGCTGCTGATCGCACTGGGTGTCGGCCTGCTCGTCAGTGTGTTCCAGGCGATGACACAGATACAGGAACAGACTTTGGCGTTCATCCCGAAGATTCTCGCTGTATTCATTTCGCTGGTTGTATTCGGACCGTGGATGCTGACAACGCTGTTGGATTACACGCGCAATCTGTTCCAAAGCCTTCCGCGAATAATCGGATAGGGAGCTTGCAATGAATTCTATTTTAGAAGTTTTGCCATATTTCTTATTAGTACTTATTCGGTTTACGAGTTTCTTTCTCATTGCACCGATTTTCTCGATGAAGGGCATGCCGAACCAATTCAAGATTGGCCTCGGAGTGTTCATTGCGCTGATAGCTGTTTCCACTCTGCCGGCCGAAGAGCCGATTGTGTTGGACGCCTACTATACGTTCATGGTCATAAAGGAAATCGGCGTTGGCCTGGCACTTGGATTTACAGCGGCGCTGCTGCTGTATGCGGTGCAGGTTGCCGGAGCGTTCATCGACTTTCAGATGGGATTCGCCATCGCCAATGTCATTGACCCGCAAACAGGCGCCCAGGTGCCGATCATCGGTCACTTTAAATACATGATGGCACTTCTGTTCATGCTGACGGTCAACGGCCATCATATGCTGCTTGACGGTGTCATGCACAGTCTGAGGCTGTTTCCGGTAGAAACAATGGCCTTCGCTTTTGAAGCAGGAGACCTTTCATCTTTTATATCGGCATTATTCGTACAAATGTTTACCATTGCTTTGCAAATTGCTTTGCCGATTGTCGGAGCGCTGTTCCTGGTCGATGTGGCTCTAGGGATCCTGGCGAAAACGGTGCCGCAATTAAATATTTTTGCAGTCGGTTTTCCGGTTAAGATTTTCACCGGCTTTGTCCTGCTATTGCTGACAATGCCCATCTTCTTTTATCTGCTGCAATTTTTATTCGAAAAAATCATGATGAGCATGGCGCAATTGGTCAAGATAATGGGAGGGACATAAGTGCAGAAACGATTGGTTCTTGATCTTCAGTTTTTCGCGGGTGAAAAAACCGAAAAAGCGACACCGCAGAAAAGGCAGGAGTCGAAACGCAAAGGACAGGTTGCGAAAAGCCCTGAAGTCGCTGCGGCGATGATCATGCTTGGTGGCGTCCTGTTGCTATACTTCACCGGCGGCTGGATGCTTGACCAGATTCTTGCTATGTTCCGCATCAACTTGACGCAGTTCTTCAATTGGGATCTGACACCTGCTTCCACTCGGACCCTGCTCGAACAGATGTCATTTGAAGGATTGAAAATCATGGTCCCGATGGCGTTGATTGGCATGATTTTCGGCTTTTTCGGAAACTACATACAAATCGGCCCGATTTTCTCGACAGACCCGTTGATGGCAAAACTGGAGCGGATCGACCCGATCAAAGGCGCAAAACGCATCTTCTCGGTACGCGCTCTGGTCGAACTGGCAAAATCATTATTAAAAATTTCCATCATCGGAACTGCCGCTTTCCTCGTTCTATGGGCGTCGAAAGAAGAATTGTTTTTATTGTCCCAGCAAAGTGTGCCGCATGCCTTGAGCTTTGTCGGCGGACTGGTCGTCAAACTGGGACTGACCGCTTCGATCATTCTGCTATGCCTGGCGGTGCTGGATTATATCTATCAGAAATACGAGTTCGAAAAAGGAATAAAGATGTCGAAACAGGACATCAAAGATGAGTACAAAAAATCGGAAGGCGATCCGCTCATCAAGCAGAAAATCAAAGAAAAGCAACGACAGATGAGCATGAACCGGATGATACAGGATTTGCCAAATGCGGACGTCCTGATTACAAACCCGACGCATTACGCAATCGCGATCAAATACGATGCCGAGACGATGGAAGCCCCGCAGGTCATTGCGATGGGAAAAGATCATCTGGCACTGAAAATCAAAGAAAAAGCGAAAGAACTTGATATTGTGATTATGGAAAATAAACCGCTCGCCCGCGCATTGTACGCACAAGTGGAAGTGGGCGACTACGTGCCGGAAGATCTCTTCATGGCCGTAGCCGAGGTGTTGGCATATATCTACCGTTTGAAAGGCAAAATCAGTTAGAAAAATAGAATTCATAAACGATATTCCGCAAAACAGCTTCGCTTTCCGGAGGGCTTGTGCTGAGCTAACTCGGTCTCGTTCCACTTCGTCCGAGTGGATCTCAGCACTTCACTTGGTCCCCCAGGAGTCTTCGCTGTTTTGCTCCATATCTCATATACTCTCTCAATAAAAGCCACTCTCTCAGCGCCGGCGCGCCTATGGACTGAGCGGAGCAATAAGACGAGTGCACTTCTCGGCTTATTGCGGGAGCCAAGGTGTGCCATGCGAAGATGGCCCTCCTTTGCGACGAGCAGTGCGCAGGAGCATAATCTTCGCACTGTCCTAAGCGCCAAGCGACTTATTAAAGTAAATTTTATTACATAAAAACATTCACGAAAGCATTAGGAGATGGGAAATAACTTGAAAATCAGAGATTATGCAGTCTTAGTATCCGTACTTATGATCGTCGTCATGATGGTCATTCCGTTGCCGCCATTATTACTCGATGTATTGATCCTCATAAATATCAGCCTAGCCATGACCATCCTGCTGGTGGCGATGAATACGAAAGAAGCGCTGCAATTCTCGATTTTCCCGACATTGCTGTTGTTGACGACGCTGTTCCGTCTGGGCTTGAACGTTTCGACGACACGGTCGATCCTGACCAATCAAACCGGCGGTGAAGTGATCGAGACATTCGGTTCATTCGTAGTCGGAGGGAGTGCCATCATTGGTATTCTGGTGTTCCTGATTCTTGTCATCATCCAATTCCTCGTCATCACGAAAGGTTCGGAGCGGGTAGCGGAAGTTGCCGCACGATTTACGCTCGATTCGATGCCTGGTAAACAGATGAGCATCGACGCCGATCTTGGCGCGGGAATGATTTCGGATATGGAAGCGAAAAACCGCAGGGAAAAAGTCAGCCAGGAAGCGGATTTTTACGGGGCCATGGATGGTGCCAGTAAATTCGTAAAAGGGGACGCCATTGCGGGGATTATCATTACCATCATCAATATCATCGGCGGCTTGCTGATCGGGGTTATGGTCCACGGACTGCCGGTCGGTGAAGCAGCCAGCCTGTTCACGCTCCTGTCCATCGGGGATGGTCTGGTGAGCCAGATACCGGCGCTGTTGATTTCAACGGCAATGGGTATCGTTGTAACGCGTGCCGTGTCTGACGGCAACCTCGGCTCGGATATCATCAAGCAGCTTTTCGCTTATCCGAAAATGATGTACGTCGTAGCGGGCACATTGATGATGATCGCTTTCCTGACTCCGATCAATCCTTTATTGATCTTGCCGGTTGCGGCAGTCATTGCATTTGCTGCATTCAGAATGCAGAAAGCATTGACCGAGGAAGAGAAATCCGAAAAAGAAGCCGTTTCCGGAGACGGCAAAGAAATTGAAGCCATGAAGAGTCCGGAAAGTGTCATCGACCTTCTTCATGTCGATGCTATCGAGTTTGAATTCGGTTATGGGTTGATTCCGATAGCAGATAAAAACCAGGGCGGCGATCTGCTTGACCGGGTCATCATGATCCGCCGGCAATTGGCGATGGAACTTGGGATCGTGGTGCCGGTTATCCGCATTCGCGATAATATCCAGCTCCGTCCAAACGAATACATCATCAAGATCAAAGGAAACCGCGTTGCAGCGGGTGAAATCATGCTCGACCATTATTTGGCCATGAGCCCTGGAATTGATGACGACAGCATTGAAGGCATCGAAACGATTGAACCGGCATTCGGCATGCCGGCGTTATGGGTCAATGACAGCATGAAAGAAGATGCTGAAATGGCTGGGTACGCCATCGTGGATCCGCCTTCGGTCGTGTCGACGCATCTGACGGAAGTCATTAAGCGCCACGCGCATGAATTGATCGGCCGCCAGGAAGTGAAGTCGCTGATTGAAAATATGCGTGAAGCGAGTCCGGCGGTTGTTGAAGAATTGATTCCTAATTTAATGACGATCGGGGAAGTGCAGAAAGTGCTGATGAAGCTTTTGAAAGAGAAAGTTTCCATCCGCAACCTGCTGATCATTCTCGAAACGCTGGCTGATTATTCATCGCAAACAAAAGATACAGACGTTTTGACGGAATACGTGAGACGCTCGCTGTCCCGCCAGATCACGTTGCAATATGCGCCGCACAATGAAGCCCTGAAAGTCATCACGGCAGGAGCAAGCGTCGAGAAGAAATTTGCCGAGTCGGTGCACCGTTCCGATCAGGGCAATTACTTGTCGATCGATCCGGAAACGTCCCAGCTGATTTTCCAGAAAATATCCGAACAGGCTGCGCAATTGCAGCAGACCGGCGTGCAGCCGATTCTGCTGACATCACCGGCCATCCGCATCTATATGCGCCAGTTTATCGAAGGTTTTGCACCGGATCTTCCGGTGCTGTCCTATAACGAACTCGAACCGAACATTGAGATTCAAAGCGTCGGCGTCGTCAATATCAGTGGAGGAGTAAATGTCTGATGAGATTAAAAACATATATCGTCCAGAATGTCAGTGAAGCATTGCCGATGATCAAACGGGATTTGGGAGCTGACGCATTGATCCTGAATACCAAAAAAGTGAAGACTGGAGGCTTTATCGGATTTTTCCAGAAAGAAAGACTCGAAGTGACAGCCGCTGTAGAAGCGCAGCCGAAGAAAAAGAAGGCAGCCAGTAAAGCGCCAGAGGAAGCTGCTGCAGTTCAAAAGGCATCAGTGCCGGTGCCGCCTGCTTCAATTGCTGCGCCGGAAGATTCAAACCCTCACTTAACGGGAGACTTGATCAATGAATTGAAAGGCATCAAGCAATTCATGATGCAGTCGATGCAGGAAGATCATTTGCCGGCTTCATTAAAACCGCTTAACCAGCGCTTGAGCAGCCAGGAAGTGACAAAAGAGATCCAATCTGAAATCCTGGCTAAAATGATGCTGACTATTGGCCAGCAACCGGATATCTCAGCGGCACAGATCCATAGAATGGCGAAGACGGAAATCGTCCGCCTGATCGGTCTGCACCAGCAAAAGCCTGTCCTGAAGGATCCGGAAATCATCTGCTTTATCGGACCGACCGGTGTCGGCAAGACAACGACGATTGCAAAAATCGCTGCGGATCTGCTCCTGCGGGAAGGCAAAAAGGTTGGATTGATTACATCGGATACATACCGTATCGCGGCTGTAGAGCAATTGAAAACATATGCAGGCATCCTGAACATCCCGATACAAGTGGTCGATTCGGCTGAAGACCTGAACCGCGCAATGGCGGAACTGGCTGCATGCGACATCATCCTGATGGACACTGCAGGACGCAATTACCAGCAGAAACAATACATCGACGACCTTGAAGCCCTTCTGGCTGATAAGAATAAAATCCAGATCAATCTGGTGCTCAGCCTGACTGCCAAATACGAAGACATGAAAAAAATCATCGATAATTTCCAGACCATCAAAATGGACCAGCTGCTGTTGACGAAACAAGACGAGACCAGTTCATCCGGCGCCATCTTGAACCTGATCTATCATTATTCGATTCCCGTTACTTATATTGCCAATGGCCAAAACGTTCCAGATGATATTTTAACGGCAACTCCGGAGTTGATCGCAAATTTTGTGCTAGGGGAAGATGACAATGATTGATCAGGCAAAACAATTGCGTGAAAAAATGATGCAGAAAAAACCGAAAAAAGAACGCAGACAGACACGCACCATTGCTGTCACCAGCGGAAAAGGCGGCGTCGGTAAATCGAATTTCGCTTTGAACTTCGCCTTGAGTCTGGTTGAGCAGAACCGGAAAGTGCTGATCTTCGACGTGGACCTGGGCTTTGCCAATGTTGATGTATTGCTTGGCCGGTCACCTGAAGAGTCGATTGCGACGATGGTGGAAAAAGATTTATCGATTTGGGACATCATTGAAGAAGGGCCTAATGGTTTATTGTTCATTTCCGGAGGGACCGGATTCAACGAAATGTTCAAACTGGATGAAGCAAAGATGAAGAAGTTCTTTGACGAACTCAGTGAGATTCAAGGACACGTCGATTATGTGATTCTTGATACTGGCGCAGGATTGTCGGATGAAAACCTCCGCTTTATCCTGGCTGCCGACGATGTAATCCTTGTTACGACGCCTGAACCGACATCAATTACGGATGCTTACTCCATTGTGAAAATGGTCCATGTAAAAGATCCGAATGTCCATATGAAGTTGATCATCAATCAATGTACAACCGAAAAAGAAGGCAGACAGACGGCGGACAATTTCCGCCAGGTGACACAGCAATTCCTCGGGAAAGAAATCGGCACATTAGGTTATATTCCGAGTGACTCGAATATTCCGGCTGCTGTGAAGAAACAAGTGCCGTTTCTGTTGGCATTTCCGAACACTTACGCTTCACAGGCGATGAGAAAAGTGACGGGTGAATTTCTCGACTTGCCTGTACCTTATAAGCTTGGCATCAAAGGGTTTCTGCTGAAAATGCTGTTTAAATAGACGTGTCGCGGTATCAAAAAAATGGTGGTGAAACGCTTGTTGAATGATAAATTATCAAAAGAGGAACTGGAATACTGGGAAGGCTGGCAACAGGGGCGTGATCCGGAAGCCGGGAATTACCTGGTCGAACGTTATATGCCGCTGGTTGATTATGTGACACAGCGCTTTATGATCAGCCTGCCAAAAACAGTGGACAAAGATGATATACGCAGCCTGGCTTTCGAAGGGCTTCTTGACGCATTTGATAAATTCAACCTGGAGCGGGACCTGAAGTTCGAAACCTATGCAGCATGGAGAATCAAAGGCGCAATCATCGATGGTTTGCGCCATAGTGACTGGCTGCCGCGTTCTGTACGTGAGAAAGTGAAGAAAATCGAAAAAGCGTACGCGATTCTTGAACAGGAAAATAATCATTCGGTAACCGATGCCGAAGTCAGCAAATATCTCGGCATCTCTAAAGCTGAACTCAATAAAACCGTATCGGAAGCGGCATTGTCGACGATGATTTCCATGGATGAAAATCCTTTTGAAGACAATAACCAGGTAGGTAAATACAATATGGTAGGAAACGGCGACGCGGGTTCACCCGAGCGCCGCCTCTATGAACGCACCATCAAGGAAGCATTGACTGCAGCAATCGGGCGGTTGCCTGAGAAAGAGAAAATCGTTGTTTCACTGTGTTATTTCGAAGACTTGAAATTGACGGAAATTGCCGAAGTTCTGGGCGTCAGTGTTTCCCGTGTCTCCCAATTGCATTCAAAGGCAATTTTGCGGCTGCATTCGGCGACACTTTCGGTCCATGAGTATTATTAAGCTGCGCACGATACAGAAAGACAGGTGATGGCCATGGATTGGCTGCTGATTGGACTCATTTTATTGGCGATAGCCGTAAATATACGATCGTTTATCGTCTTGAACCAATTCCAGAAACAGCGCAAAGCCATGCTGGAGGACGCAGAAGCCGTCCATTCCAGCATGGAGGACTTTGTAGCGAATCTGGAGCAGGAGAATGACGAACTTTATAACCGGCTGGTGGAACATATTGCTCAAAAAGAAAGCCGCATGGAAGAACGGATGCGTGAACTGGAACTGAAAATCGGCATTGCCGATTCTGTTCAGCCGGCTGATGAAACGCCAGTTGCGCCAAAGAGCAAAACGGGGAAACAAAAGAAAACGGTTAAGGCGGCAGAACCGGAAATTGACCCTGATCTGCCAGAAAATGAAAAAATAGAGCAATTGCATAAACAAGGATTCTCTTCAGCGCAAATCGCCAAAGTGGTGAAGGCGGAACGAGGGGAAATTGAATTGACCATCAATATGTATAAAAAGAAGCAAAGCTATCAGAAGTAAGATGGGGTGACTGTGATGCGCATTGAAAGCCAGACAAAAATTCCGGGCGACCGGATTCAGAAAAATACAGTGGAAAATAAATCAATCGACTCGTTTGCAAACGTCATGAAAAAATCACAATCGAAATTGCAGTTGGATGCCTTGCATCAATTGATGAGCCGTGTCGACGCCCAAGGAGAAAAACTGGGCGAACAGCGTACCTTTGAAAATTTACGTGATTATAAAAATCTTGTAAAAGAATTTATGAGAGAAGCCCTAAGTTTTGGTATACAATTAACTGATAAGCAAAGCTTTTCTCCTGGTGGTGGCATGAAAAATCATCAAATAGTGGAAGTCATTGACAAAAAATTGATTGAACTTCAGGACGAAGTGTTAAATAATGAAAAGGAAGGCTTGGAGACACTCCAGTCAATCGGAGAAATCAAAGGCTTGCTGATTAATTTATACATGTAAAAGCGGTGTCCGAAGTTAAAAGGGGTCTTTCCGCTTAATTTCCTGCTTTTACATATATAAGTTGGAGTAACGAAGCAAAATTCATATACCGCTTCAGCGCTTTGGACAAGCCTCCCGCAATAAGCCGAGAAGACCACTCGTCTTATTGCTCCGGCCAGTCCGGCGACGCGCTATCGCTAAAATTCACTTCTAGATATGGAGCAAAATAGCGAAGACTCCTGGAGGACCAGCGAAGTGCTGAAATCCACTCGGGCGTTTAGCCCGAGTTAGTTCAGCGCAAGCCCTCCGGAAAGCGAAGCTGTTTTGCGGAATATCGACTGCTACAGCTATTACTTATATTTTTAAAAAGAGAGAAGATTGAGGGGAGAAAGAAATGAGCGAAAATCGCCGCGAGTTTTTCCGTGTAATTTTTCATGAATCGGTCAATGGCAAAGTCACCCGTCTCGGGGAAGCTCCAATGTCTATAGTGGTAGACAATATCAGTGTGAACGGTATGAGATTTACTTCGCCGGTCAATATTCCGATGGGCGAACGGCTGGAATGCAGTTTTGAAATACTGGAGCAGGCGTTTCTGCTTGAAGGGACCATTGTAAGAAAGTCGACGCGAAATGACAGAGTCGAATACGGAGTCGGTTTTACGATTGATCAGGAAACATCATCGCAATTATTCAAACATCTTAATTATTATCAGATCCGCCAAAGAAAAGGCTCTTACGCGGATTGAGCAGTATTGCAGAGAAAGCTGGCACCGCGAAAATTTCGCAGTGCCAGCTTTTTTATATCCGAAAAGTTAAGATGGAAGTATGCTAAAATAAATTATAAGAACATTCCGTTATTTACTAAGGGAAGGAGCGTAAAGATGAAAAAGACAGCGACAATTGTGCTGACGGTGGCACGGAGGATCAACGCGAATTCAACTGATGTTTTTAAAGCCTGGACCAAACCGGAACTGATGAAAAAATGGCTGTTCACGACGGAAGCCACGAATGTGGTAGCGAAAAACGATTTGCGTGTCGGCGGGAAATGGGAAATCGTGGACCGTCGGGAAGGGGAGGAGTACCGCGCGACAGGAGAGTATCTGGAAATCGACGCACCTCACCGGCTGGGCTTCACTTTTGAAATGCCGCAATTCAACGACTTGCAGGACCAGGTCATCGTTTGGGTTTCACCGGTCGGGCAGGCATGTGAAATGACCTTCAAGCAGGAAATCGTTGTGCCTCACGAAGAAAGCTGGGGACCTGAAGACATCCAACAAGCAATGAAGGAATACAGTGAGCAGTCAGAAGAAGGCTGGGACAAGATGTTTGAAGGGCTGAAACAATTAGTGGAAACCGGGGATGTCACACCAAGCGACAATAAATGAATCGCTGACAAAAAATTAGCTGCCGCCTTCATATTCATTGCGGCAGCTTTTTAGTGAAACCTTTTTGGCGGAATTGCTACTAATGGGATAAAGAAGCTGCAATTATAGGCGAGAGGGCGGTCAGTTGTGAGAAATATACTGTTGTTTATAATGATTGCTGTAATGATTTCTGGGGCAATGGGTTGGCCTACAGCAGCAAGTGCCTGTTCCTGTGAACAACCACCTGGCGTGGCGGAAGAATTGGAGCGTTCCGATGCAGTATTCAGCGGCAAGGCGATTCTGGTCGATGAAAAACCGGTGCTGTTTTCAGCAGCGACACGCTCTGTTGTATTTCAAGTGGCCCAGGTCTGGAAAGGACCCGCGCATTCACAGATAAAAATAAAAACTGGTCAAGGTGGCGGGGATTGCGGGATTAATTTCAGTGCCGGACAGGAATATCTGGTGTATGCAGTGAAATCCGAGATGTACGGAGCAAATGAGCTGACGACCATCATCTGTGACCGGACAGCTGTTTTAAGCCAGGCGCAAGGAGATTTTGCGGTGTTGGGAGAAGGGCAGGAACCGACAGAAGAAGTGGATTTGCTCAGCCGGAGCAACTGGCTGATTCCACTTGGAGGATTTATTGTCCTCGTGATTCTCGCAATCATTATTTACCGAAAAAAAAGGAAATTAACTGGAGCAGGTGAATAAGATGAAAGCATCTGAAGAGATAATGGCCGTATGGCGGAAATTCGACGGCTTTCCGATGGAAACACTGACGAAGGCGTGGCTCTATTCGAAACGGGGGAACCGGAAACAGCGGGATGTTGAAACTATGAAACAGCATCGTGAAGAGTTCGGCGTAACAGGGAATTGCTTTGATTTGGCGATCTGGTTATTGGATGCATTCAAAGAAGCAGGGATAAAAACTTATCCGATCGGCAGTGAGCTGGGAACGGGGGATGACCATGCGGCGGTCATGGCTGTCGACCGCATTGGCCGACGATTCTTGTGTGATCTGGGAGACCAGTGGCTGCAGCCGATTTTGATCGATGGTGATGACGAGGCTTACACCGATGAAAAACTGGCAGGCTTTTTTCCGGGTGCTGAGGTGCAGGTGCTGCCGGAAAATAATCATTTTCAAGTGGTTTATCACCGGCCGAACGGCAAGTTTTCAACGCAGGTTTATTCATCCCTTCCGGTGCCGATGGAGGAATTTCTGGCGGCGGCGAATTTCTCGCAGAGCCATGTGTATCCGAAGCCGCTGCTGGAGGTTCGTTTGCCATGGGGCAATGAAATTGCGCATTGGGAATTCGACGATTGGAAAAGCTTTTTAAGCACGAGCCATGGACTCGTTGAAGACCCGCCCCTGGAAACGATTGATGAATGGGTGGCGCGGATCCATGAGAAGAGCGGTTATGATAAAACGCTTTTAAAAGAATCGCTGGAATATTTTAAGGGTCTCAGCAAATCCCCTTCATCCTGAGACCTTTTCCGTTTCAATTAAGAAAAGAGGTTTGAATGAATGGATAAAGAAATGATCATGGCTTGCGAGGAAGACGGCACGCCGATCAGAATCGCAACGCGTGAAGAAATACATATAAAAGGTTTATGGCATGAAACGTTCCATTGCTGGATTGTGGAAATCAAGGACGGCACGCCGTATATCCATCTGCAATTGCGCAGCTCTGACAAAAAGGATTTTCCCGATCTGCTGGATATCAGCGCAGCGGGCCATATTCTTGCGCACGAATCGATCGTGGATGGAGTCAGGGAAATCGAAGAGGAACTGGGGATTGATGTGAAGTTTGAGGATTTGATTTCTTTGGGTGTCATCAAAGACCAGCTGTCGTTGAAAAATTTCAAAGACAACGAAAGATGCCATGTTTTCCTGTATAAAACAGCGCACGATTTGAACGGAGCCTACCGCTTCCAGAAAGAAGAAGTGGCGGGCATGTTCAAATTCGATTTTCAGGATTTCTATCATTTATGCATGGGTGACAAGGAAAGAATCGAAAGTACGGATGAACTTGCCTCTTCGCATACGCCGTCACGGAAAAGTGTTGCATTGGCGGATCTCGTGCCCCACGGAGCTTCCTATTTGGAGCAGGTAGTGATAAGGATACAAAAAGAATTGGACTGAAGTTAAAATTGTTCTGAAGCAGCAGAGGCGAACAAAAATAAAAACCCGCAAACAGCCATTTCAGGCAGGTTTGCGGGTTTTCGATTAATTTGTGAAAAATGCTTCGTACTGGCGGCTGAATGCTACAGCAAAATCACCGCGCAGAACTTGTTCGCCAGGGTTGAAGACAGCTTCTACCGTCGGCTTCAAATCGTATTTTCCTTGTGTCACAGAGAATTGAGCGTTAAGAATATTCAAATCCAACGCGAGCTGGACATATGGTTTTAAATCAGCAGGAATACTGTCCTGATCTTTGATGGCAATACGTTCATCTTTATACTGAACCGTGACAGCGCCGCTGAAGGCTTCTGCCTGTTTTTGCAAACCAAGGCTTTGCACCAGTGAGTAGGCAAGTTCAGCTTTCGTTACATTGCCTTTCGGATTGAAAGTTCCGTTGTCTTTGGCTTTCATGACGCCGTTGAACACTTGTCCGTAATCACGGAACGCTGCTCCTTTTGCTGTAACTGCTTCAGCGTAGGGTGTAACGGCAGAGTCTGTATCGGTAAAGCTTGGTGTTGCAGGAAGGCTTTGTCGGATCTCAGCACCCATTACCAAATAAGTGGCAAGGTCTGCACGCGTCAATTTATCATCCGGTCTGAACTGGCCTTTTGAGTTGGAATCGAAAAGACGGTTCTTAACGCCCATAGCGATTGCCGGTTCTGCAGGGTGGCCAGAAATATCAGTCAGACCCGTTATCTCGTTCACTTTTGTAAAGGCTAATGTGCCTTTGACAGTTTCCGGCAAAGCCAGTCCGACCGGATTCAGTTCATCTCCGCGCAAGCCGCGAACTTCAGCTTTCCATTCACCGGCCGACGGGTTGTTTACAATAACTGTACGGTCATAGGTAGTCGCGAATAGCAAGCTGATTCCTGAACTGTATTCTGTTCCGTCCGGCGAAATTAACACTAAGTTCACTGGATTGCCTGTGGCTTCAAGCAAACCGGCTGCGTTCGCTTTTGCCGCGACTGTCGAAACGCCTTCTTCAACAGTAAATGTGTGCTGTGAACTCACAGAAGCGATATATTCCACAGCAAACTCCTCCTGGCTGGTCTGTTCCGAAACGTTGGCATTGAATACTGTTTCGCTATTTAACGTTTCGCCGTATGTTTTATTGTTGAATACGGCGTCGATAGCTGCGTAAGCATTCACATAACCTGCTCCGACTTCCCATGATTCATAGCCAGGCATGTTCGTTGCTGTCTGCTGAAGAACTGTTTTTACTTCGTCAGGTGACAGTGCTGGATCTGCTTCCAATAATAAGGCGGTGATTCCTGCTACGTGCGGCGTAGCCATTGAAGTACCGCTCATCGTTGTGTAATAAGGCAAGTATGCCGGTTCAATGGCGGCAGCATCGGCATCAGCGGCCAAAGCGGTAAGTGGTGAAACCGTTCTGGTGGAAACGATGTCAACGCCTGGAGCTACGATAGAAGGAGAGTCTTCCCATGTCCACGTTTTGCCGTGCAGATCAAACGTGCCGCCAACGTCTTTTGTTCCGCGTGACGAGAAATCAGCGAGCGTGCCGTCTTTTTCACCAGCACCCACTGAAATCACCCATGGTGCTTTAGCGTATGGATTATGCGTGTTTTCGCCGGGACCTTCATTTCCTGCTGCGAATAAAACAACGATTCCACGGTCATAGGCTTTCTTGCTGGCAAGATTGATCGGATGGTTCGGATCGAAGTCGCCTGAAGAGCCCCATGAGTTAGTGATGACGCGGATATTGTATTCGTTCTGATGCGTAACGGCGTAATCGAAACCACCGATGCCATCAAGAACGAACAAAGCTCCACCGGAACCGTAACCGATCAGGTCAGCGCCGGGTGCGGCACCTTCGTATTTTCCTCCTGAAAGTGCGCCGGTCCCGCCAACTGTGCCTGCCACGTGCGTTCCGTGACCAGAGTTGGTATCGGTGTTAGGCACATTTTCTGTGTAAGAAACAGGGAGTAAACCTGTGATGCTTTGAAGATTTGTAGTTCCCAGAACGTTCTGTACCAAATTTCTGCCCAGTTCATGATCTTTATGCGTGCCATCGACACCGCTGTCGTTGACGACAACGCCGATGCCATCACCGGAAACCGGCAGGCCGCCGTTCAATTTTCTGAATGAATCATCCTGTTGTGCTTTATCGACGCCTGTAATCAGGTTGGCGTCGGCATTGAAATATTCCAATTTTTCATTAAGATAAACGGATTGAACTTGTTCATTGTCTGCCAGTTGTTCGACTTGCTGTTTAGTTGCGAGAGCGCCCACAATCGGAAGGCTCTGCATGCTGATGGCGGATTCAATTCCTAATCCTTCCAACAGGGACAGCTGCGCTTCTGTGGGCTTTTCATCTCCCCGGAAAGTGATAATTACCTGGGCAACTTCGGCATCACCGAGAGCCGCCCAGACTTTTTCGTCTACTGCTGTGGAAGTGGCAGATACTGTGCTGTTTGCATTAACGGACGAAAAAGCCGGGAAGATAAGAAATAACATCAGGACGATCAACAGAATTTTTTTCATTTACACATTCTCCTTTTCGCAATAGTTTGAAAAATTCTATTTAATTATCATCCGGCAGCATAATTTTTCCTATTACGCAAAAGGTGTATTTTTTAAACCCCCTTGGCCTACCTGATTTACTACCAAAGGAGTAGCATAAAAAAAGCCCCTTTGGGTAAAGGAGCGGTAAAAAATCATTTTTTGGCATTTTTTTTCGAAGTTGTTGATGTGGCGGTGTCAGCTTTTAATAACGTGATCGCTTCATAGGCATTTACATAGCCGGCACCAGCCTCCCAGGTTTCATATCCAGGCATAGGCGTGGCACTCTGTTGCAGAAGCTCTTTTATTTCAGCGGGCGAAAGGGTCGGATCCACTTCAAGGATCAGAGCGATGATGCCTGCTACATGCGGAGCGGCCATCGATGTTCCACTGAAAGTCGTGTAATACGGAAGGTGGGCCGGTGAAATTCCGGATGCATCCTGCTCAAGACTCAAAGCTGATAAAGGCGTGACTACACGTGTTGACACAATGTCGACTCCTGGAGCGGTAACAGTCGGACGATCTGCCCAAGTGAATGTTTCGTCATCGATTACTACAGTGCCGCCTTTGGCTTCAACGCCACGTGATGAAAAATCTGCCAGGTTCATAGAAGAATCACCTGCTGCGACCGTAACGACCCACGGGGCTTTTTTATAGTTTCCGGAAATGGTCGACTCCCCGGGACCTGAATTCCCTGCTGAGAAAACGGTGGTGATGCCGCGTTCGTATAATTTTTTGGTTGCGATGTTGATCGGATGGTTCGGATCAAAGTCTGTATTGGAATCACTCGTGTCGCCCCAGGAGTTCGTGATGACACGGATATTGTATTCGTTTTGGTGGGTAAGGGCATAGTCGAAGCCGCCGATGGTATCCATAATGGCGATTGCTGCCCCGGATCCATAACCGATGAGATTTGCTCCAGGCGCAACGCCTTCGTATTTACCTCCTGACATAGCGCCTGTTCCGCCGACTGTCCCAGTTACATGCGTACCGTGGCCGGAAGTGGAGTCGGTGTTAGGCACGTTTTCCAGGTAGGCAACCGGAAGCAATCCGATTGTGCTGTTCAAGTTGATATTGGCCATGACATTCTGTACCAGGTTTTTGCCGAGCTCATGATCTTTATGTGTGCCGTCTACACCGCTGTCATTGATGACTACACCGATATTTTCACCAGTGATCGGCAAACCGCCGTTAGCGGCTTGGAAATCGGCGTCTTCACGTACTTGGTCGACTCCAGTCAAAGATGTGGATGTTTCATTATCATATTGAAGAGGGGCATTGTAATAAATAGATTGAATTCCTTCAGAAGCCGACAATTTTTCGATTTGCGCAGGAGTCAGCAGCGCGCCGGCAATTGGCAGGCTTTGAAAAAGGACTGCATTGGTAATGCCGAGGCTTTCCAGTAATTGAATACTTCCGGCATCCGGACTATCGACGTTTTTAAAGGTAATGAGTACCTCGATGGGAGTCAGCCGGTTTTGCAATAACTCCTGTAATTTGGAGTCAATTACTGTCTCTTCGCTGAAAGCTGAAGATTTTTGGTGGAGAGAAAAGGGATTGAATGCGAGTCCGAGTGCTAAACAGATGGCGCTGATAACGATGAGAAATCTCTTCATGATTAATCCTCCTATTTTTTCAGAATATTTCTACTTATAATAATTTCATTTATTCCGTTATTACGCCATTCATCGCGTGACGTATTTTCACCTACTCAAAAAGCCGTACCCTCTACTACTTAGGTAGTAGAGGGTACGGCTCTCGGAGTATTTTATCTTAAAGGCACCAGATTGTTCTGAACGGCAAAAATGATTGCCTGTGAGCGGCTTTTCACATCAAACTTTTTGAAGATATTGCTGACATGGATTTTGACCGTCTTATCACTGATGTAGAGGCGGGAAGCGATATCTTTATTGGACAGGCCTTCAACAAGCGCCAATAAGACCTCCATTTCACGCGGTGTCAGGGAATTATCTTCTTCTGAATTGTCCTGCTTGTGCATGGACATCAACTTTTTGGTCATTGCCGGAGGTATGACCGATTCACCGCCTGCCACTGTCCGAATAGCTCCGATTACGTCTTTGGAAGGGGAGTCTTTCAGCAGATAGCCGTCAGCGCCTTCACGGATGGCGGCCATGAAATATTCATCGTTATTGTACATAGTCAAAATAATGATTTTGATGACCGGATAATTGCTTTTTACCCACCGTGTCAATTCTATGCCATTCATCTCTTGCATGTTGATATCCATCATGATGATATCGGGCTGAACTTTTGGCAGCATCTCCATCAATTGAATATTGCCTGTCGCTTCACCCATTACTTCCATATCTTCTTCCTGGGCGATCAGCGTTTTTAAACCATCTCTCAAAATTGCATGGTCATCCACCAACAGTACTTGAATCATTTATTATTCCCCCTTCAAAGCCCATTTTCGGTATCCTGACGATAATTTCCGTCCCTTTGGTTTCGCTGCTTTCGATTTGGAGAGTTGCTCCAATTTTTGCCGCATCTTCATTCATCTGTAAAATTCCGTAATGCGGTTCTTTCATGGCAGTGGTCATTGCCTCGTACAATGAAAAGCCGATTCCATCATCTTTGATTTTCAGGAAAATCTGTTCTTTTTGATAACTCAACAGGACATTCAAAGAACTAGCCTGCGCATGTTTTATGCAGTTTTGAATGCTTTCCTGCGCAATCGAGTAAATGACTTTTTCCGTCAATAAACTTAATTGGGTTTGGATGCCGCGTTTCTCAAATAAAATCTCAAGGCCGTTATTGCCATTTTTCTTTATTTCATCAATTTTTTTCTGGATGGCACTATCCAAACTCAGATTTTCAGTAGGGTAAGGGCGAAGAGCGTAGATTGAATCGCGTATCTCTTTCAGCCCTTCCCGTAATGTATTGTTGCTGTCATTGATCATCCGTTGCGCTTCTTCCGGGTTCGATGAGATTTTTCGTGCGGCACTATCAAATTTCATAACGGCACCGGCCAGAGTTTGTGCGATGCCATCATGGATATCATGGGCGATGCGGTTGCGCTCTTCCAATAAAATCCGTTGTTCTTTCTCACGGAAAAGCAATTGCGTCTTAAGGAAAATAGCCAATTGGTTGGATATGGTCGAAATCGAATGGACATCTTCCACCACAAAACTGTTGGTGCGTATTTTCGTCAGGATCAGACAGCCGATAAGCTCGTTATCCAGTAGTAACGGGGCATAAACCGCAGCTTGCATATTTTTGTCAAAGCACCCGGACAGAGGCGCCTGATCCAGGTCCTGTTTGTTGAATACTTGTGTCGTGTGGATTTTCTCCAATTTGGAAAGATCTTCTTCCTTAAGCGCTTCTGCCAGGTCGGCGCGGCTGCCTTCTGAAAATGCCAGCTCCCAATTTTCCTGCTCATCTTTTGTAAACAAGAAGCTTTCTTCATAAAAGACAACTTCGCTCAAGAGCAGTTTAATCTCTTTGTCCCATTCTTTTGTCGGAATGGATTTATTCAATTCGGAAGAAAAATGGAATAAAGCCTTTAAACGCTGCTTATCTGCACGAAGGCGCAGAATGATTGAACTGATAATTGCAAGAAAGATTAAAGGGGAGAGGAAGAAGAAATAAGTGAAAATATCGACTTCCCCTCTGTTTTGGCTTCCGAGGTAATACAGGAGAAAACCATATACCAAGGAAATGCTGAAGCTGAAGAGTTCGCCTTTCCCTTTTTCTGCCCAAATCTCTTTTGTATATTTTTCCGGACGAAGAAAGAGGACGATATCAACGATGAAATTATTTATAAGATAAAAAAGAGCGATAAAAATAAACAAGGAAACGAAATTCTTCCACATTTCCGGTGCACTGAACAAAGGCATGAAAGTTTCCTGGAAAAAATGAGCACCCGCAAGGCTGAGAATAAGTTGAGCGGGATTGAAGAAAATGATTCGGAGCGGCCTCTTATTGATCCACGTGGTTAAAAGAACGCCTATGAAATAAAGGACAATTGTAATTTCGATGCCGTAAATAAGATAAGTCAAAAAGATAATCGGAAATGTTAAAGAAGAATTCCCTTTTCTGAACGGCATCGGGTAATGTTCACAAATAAAAATAAAGGTCAGAAGAAATAACAATTCAAACGGTTTCTCAATAACAGGCATTTGCAGCAGCGAATAAATCGCGAGCGACCAGCCGATTAATGAAACGATCATCATGAATGATTGAGCGCTATGGTGCCTGGCTGCTATCTGTTTCAAAATTTTTCACCTGCCTTGACTAAGGTTATTGGTAATCCTGAACATGCTTTTCAGATAATATCAGAAACTTTAACGGTTTCAACTCCAGCTTCTGCCAACGATTTCGAGATTTGTTCCGCAAAGCTCAGGGCGTTCACTCCGTCTCCGTGGATGCAAACCGTATCGGCTTTCATTTCAGCATCTGTGCCTCCGACAGTCAGCACTTTGCCTTCCTTAACCATCCGCACGACCCGCGCAATCGCTTCACTGGAATCGGTGATCAAAGCGTTGGCATCGGAGCGGGGGGTAAGTGAACCATCTTTCTGATAGGTGCGGTCGGAGAAGACTTCGCTTGCTGTCCGCAGACCGATTTCATTGCCTGCTGTGACCAGTTCACTGCCGGCGAGCCCGTACAAGATCAAAGCGGGATTTACGTCATACACTGCTTCAGCAACGGCTCCGGCATATACAGCATCTTTCGCGGCCATATTGTATAGGGCGCCATGAGCTTTGACGTGTTGCAGAATGCCGCCTTCCGCATTGACGAAGGCTGACAGTGCGCCGATTTGGTAAACGACGATATCATAGATTTCCTGTGCTGACAGCTGAAGATTACGTCGGCCGAAACCGGGCAGGTCCTGAAAACCTGGGTGCGCACCGATGGCCACGTCTTTTTCGAGCGCCAGCCGCACCGTTTTGCGCATCGTCGCCGGGTCGCCTGCGTGGAAACCGCACGCGATGTTAACCGAACTTACATAATCCAGGATTTCTTCATCCCGGCCAAGTTTATAAACGCCGAAACTCTCGCCCATATCACAATTCAAATCCACTTTAAAAGTCATCCTGTCTCCTCCTTTTTCAATGCTATAGCCCGTTTCAAACAATTGATCTTTTTTTCTTGAAGCTTCAAAAGACGTTGTGCTTCTTCAATGCTGACTTCATTGAACCGCAAGTGATCTCCGGGTTTCAGCTGGCTGATAAGGGGCAGGTCGACCGTGATGACTTCCGCGATTTTCGGATAGCCGCCAGTGGTCTGGCGGTCGGCCATCAAAATGATCGGGTTGCCGTCTGCCGGCACCTGGATGGAACCGAAGGCCACAGCTTCCGATATCATCTCCTGCGCTGCTGCCAGTGTCAGGCGAGACCCGTCAAGCCGGTAGCCCATCCGGTCCGATTGGGGGTTTACTGTAAAGGTTTCAGATAAAAAATGTCTCCGGCTGGCTTCAGAAAACGCTTCGAATTGGCGGCCTTTTATTACTCGGATTACTGGTGCAGAAGAATAGGAAGGTGGAGGCACGAACCACGACTTGCCGCGAGCAGCCGATTTCTGATCGGCATTTGTTTCACCGATAACCAGTTGATCGCCGGATTCCACAGCGCGGCCCTGGTAACCGCCAAGCCCAGCGCGCATATAAGTGGAGCGGCTGCCCATCACTTCCGGAACAGCGATTCCGCCGGCGATTGCCAGATAGCAACGGCTGCCGGACCGAGGCTTACCAAACGTCAGTGTTTGTTCTTTCGCTGCGTTTAACGCCCGCCAGTTTCCTATTGTTTTGCCGTCCAATTGAGGAGTCAGGTCGCCGCCGCAAATCGAAATGACATGGTCTTCATTGAAATGAATGCTTGGCCCCATCAATGTTATTTCCAGTGCCGCAGCTTTTTCTTCATTGCCGACGAGCAGGTTGGCAATACGCAGGGCATAGGGATCCATCGCGCCGGACGCTACAACACCGTATTTTTGGAAACCTGTTCTGCCAAGATCCTGGACAGTTGTCTGCATGCCGCTTTTATGTATGGTAAGCATTTTTCTTCTCCTCCAACGTTTGATATTCATCAGCTGTAATTTGACGGAAAACAACAGTGTCTCCCGCACTCAAGAGGCTTGGAATTTCATGATCCGGGAGAAACAGACGCGTTGGTGTGCGCCCGATCAGTTGCCAGCCGCCAGGCGTTGAAATCGGATAGACGCCGGTCTGGTTTCCGGCGATTCCGACACTGCGCTCCGGAATTGTGACGCGCGGAGAGACCTTCCGCGGTGCTGCGATTTTTTCAGACATGCCGCCGAGATATGGAAATCCCGGAGCAAAGCCGATCATGTGAACGGTATAGCTTGCTCCGGTATGGATCGCTATCACTTCTTCTGCGCTTAAGCCGTTGTGCCGGGCCACATATTCCAGATCCGGCCCATGGTCGCCGCCGTAACAGACAGGAAGTTCAATGGTGCGTGGCGGTGGCAGCATGATTTCAGAAGCTTTTTTCAGCAGAGCAGCTAATTCCAATTTCGCTTCGCCATATGAGACTTGCAGTGGACTATAGACGATTGAAATGGTCGTGAACGCTGGAATAAATTCGGTCATCCACTGCGGCGGGTCCGTTTCAAGTAAAGCTGTAACAGCTCTGACTCGATGATGCGTTTCTTCATTTATTTCATTTCCGATTTCAAGAATGATCGCCTGGTCACCGAGCGGAGAAAAAGAATAATCCATACATATCCTCCTGTTTCTTGAGAAATCTGATTATTCTCTAAGTATAGGGCTTTAAGCGGGATGACGAAAGGGGAAGAGAAGATGATATCCGCTGAGAACCGTTCAGTTGGGAATAAAACCGGTGAAGTTGGGAGTAAACAGAGCAAAGTTGGGAGTAAACGGGACGAAGTTGGGAGTATTTCGACCAGAGTTGGGAGTAAACAGTAATTCGCCAAAGAGGAGCCGTCGCGGTTCCTTTTTTTGTGGCTGATTTGTCGAGTTGGGCGTATTTGAATGAAAGTTGGGCATATTCCGACTGGAGTTGGGCATATTCCAATTAAAGTCGGGCATATTCGACCCAAAGTTGGGCATAAACTCAAATCTTCAAGCCGGCCGGAGTTGATTCCAGGGCGTGAACACAGTTTTTCTGCTGCCTATAAAAATTTCGTTATTTTCTGTAAATTATCATTGACCACCCTGGTCGATAGGATTATACTGGAGTCGACCAGAGTGGTCTAAGGGGAGGCGGAAAAACGCAGATGGAAAAATTTAAAGGCCTCGATGAAGAGAAGCAGCAGAAGATATTGGATGCGGCGTTGCTGGAATTTGCGGAGCACGGCTATAAAAAGGCTTCGACAAACCGGATTGTAAAAGAAGCGGGCATCGGCAAGGGAATGCTGTTTTATTATTTTAAGAGCAAAAAGGATTTATATGAGTTTTTGGCGGAATACAGCCTGGATTTCGTGGTGGAAAAATACTTTTCCAGAATCGATATGGCTGAATCGGATTTCATCGAACGCTTAAAACATACTTCGCAATTGAAATTTGAAGCACAAACGGAAAATAAAAACGTCTTTAATTTTTTGGGCACGTTTATGCTGACGGCAGATTTTAAGCTGGCACCGCATATACAGAAAAAATACGAAGCCATGCAGCAGAAAGGCAATGCCATGTTGTATGAAAATGTGGATTTGTCGCTTTTCCGTGATGACGTGGATGTACAAAAAGCATTTAAGCTGATCCGCTGGTCGATTGAAGGATATCAGAATGAGCTTTTGCATAAGATACAGGGACAAAGCATGGCATCGATTGATTTTGATCCGTATTGGGAGGAATTTTACGAATACCTGGAGATTTTGAAGAAAAGTTTCTATAAGGAAGGGAAGCGGGATCAATGACTATTCTTAAAACAGCCGGCTTAACAAAAAAATTCGGAGATTTTGCAGCGCTTGATGGAGTCGATATTGAGGTAGGCAAAGGCGAAGTCTATGGGTTTATCGGTCCGAACGGCTCAGGAAAATCGACGACCATCCGTGTACTGCTCGGAATCCTGAAAGCTACGGAAGGGCATGCGACGATTTTCGGCAAAGATGTCTGGAAAGACGCGGTCGAGATTCATAAGCGGGTCGCTTATGTACCGGGAGACGTCAATCTATGGCCCAATTTGACCGGCGGTGAAGTCATCGATTTATTCATCAAGCTGCGCGGCGGCAACAATACCTCAAGGCGTGAAGAGCTGATCCGCAGATTCGATTTGGATCCCAGCAAAAAATGCCGTACCTATTCTAAAGGGAATCGGCAGAAAGTGGCTCTTGTTGCGGCGCTTTCTTCAGATGCTGACCTCTACATTCTCGATGAGCCGACTTCAGGACTCGATCCGTTGATGGAACGTGTATTCCAGGAATGTGTCCGCGAAGCAAAAGCAGAGGGCAAAAGCATCCTGCTGTCGAGCCATATCTTATCGGAAGTTGAACAGCTTTGCGATAAAGTGGCGATAATCCGGCAAGGCAAAATTATAGAAACGGGTACATTAAAAGAACTTCGCCATTTGACGGGAACGATGCTGCTGGTGGAAACAAAAGAGCCGATGCCGGGTCTGGCAGAAGTCAAAGGTGTGCGAGGTATTGTACAGAAAGACGGCGCTTTGTCATTTCAGGTAGATCAGGAAGAACTCGATCATGTAGTCCGCTACGTAAGCGGGTTCGGCATCATCCGCATGGAGAGTGCGCCGCCGACATTGGAGGAACTGTTCATGCGCCATTATGAAGGGACAGGAACGGGAGGCGTATCCTGATGAATAACCAGTTATTCAGTGGAACTGGCAGTTTAAGCCGTTTTATCCTGCGGCGTGACCGAATTCGGATTCCGATATGGATTCTCAGTTTTGTTTTTGCAACCGTCGCCACGGCGGTGGCATTCATAGGGTTATATGAAAATGCACAGGAACGGCAAGCCATAGCGGCAACGATGGAGAATCCGGCGATGACGGCGATGGTGGGTCCTGGGTATGGACTTGCCAATTACACCAGCGGCGCGATGATGGCTCACCAGATGCTGTTGATGACCGCCGTAGTCGTCGGGTTGATGAGTGTGCTGCTGGTGATTCGCCACACTAGAACAGATGAAGAAGATGGGCGCATTGAAATGGTCCGTTCTTTGCCGGTCGGACGGCTTTCAAATGTAGCTGCCACATTATTGGTATTGTTTTTGGTGAATACCGTGCTGGCGGTTCTTACCGGCATCAGTCTGTATGCGTTGAACATTGAAAGCATGGAATTGGAAGGCTCGCTTCTTTATGGAGCAGCACTTGGAGCAACCGGGATGATTTTTGCGTCACTTACGGCTGTTTGCGCCCAGCTATCGCATAATGCCAGAAGCGCGATGGGCTTATCCATTGGCATTCTGTTATTGGCCTATATCGTGCGTGCGATTGGCGATGTGGGGAGTGAAGCCGTCGCTTGGCTGTCGCCTCTTGGATGGATTGTCCGTTCGGAAGTTTATGTCAATAATATCTGGTGGCCGGTTTTGCTGACGGTGGGCGCCGCGATCATCTTCGGCGCGCTGGCGATGTACCTGAATTCAATCAGGGATCTTGGAGCAGGCTTTCTGCCCGCAAGAGCTGGTAAAGTCCATGCGTCTCCGCTGTTATTGAGTCCCATCGGACTTGCATTCCGGCTGCAGCGCACAGGATTTATTGCCTGGGCGATCTCGATGTATGTGCTGGGTGCTTCTTACGGGTCTGTGATGGGGGATATGGAATCCTTTTTTGCGGATGTCGACCTCATGCAGGATTTGCTTGTGCCGATGGAAGGATTTTCGCTCGTTGAGCAGTTTGTTCCGACTTTGATGGCTGTCATGACCATCATAGCCACAATACCGGTGCTTATGGCCATATTGAAGGTGCGGGGCGAAGAGAAGAACGACCGCATTGAACATATTTTAGGCAGAGCAGTTTCAAGAAATCGCCTGCTTGGCAGTTATTTGCTGATTTCGCTGATAGCGAGTTTTGTAATGATTTCACTGGCCGGTCTGGGGCTTGGCACAGTGGCGGATGCGGTGATGGAAGAAGGATTTGATGTAGCCATGGCTTATCAGGCAGCGCTCGCCTATTTACCGGCGGTGTGGGTGATGGTCGGTTTGACGGTGCTGCTGATTGGCTGGCTGCCGAAGCTGACCGGCTTTATCTGGCTGTATCTCAGCTTTTCTTTCTTTGTCATATATCTCGGCAGCTTGTTCCAATTGCCTGAATGGGTGGAGAAAATTACGCCTTTCGGTTATGTTTCAGCTATTCCGCTGGAAGAGTTCGACTGGCTGCAGGCGACGGTGCTGACAGCTGTCGCAATACTATTGATTGTGGTTGGATTTGTCGGATACAATAGGAGAGATATTGGCAGTTGAACGGGAGAAGTCTCCTTGTATATTTAATTTCACATCAAAAAAGCAGAAAAGGTCTCGAGCCTTTTCTGCTTTTTATTTATTGTTATTTCAAGAAAATTACACTTAGACACGAACTTAGTACCTATTTTATTAGAATAGACAGATTTTTAAAATATTTGTGATTAAAAGTGTTGATTTTTAGAAGAAAGGATGTAATATAGCATTATGCAATATATCGCATAATGTATTTCGGGTCTTAAAGTTATATTGAAAATATATAATGACAAGCAAAGCAAATACAGGAAAAGAGCATGAGGAGGAGAAAGTATGGATAGTAAATTATCATTTAAGTCGTATGCAGTTGTCGGTATGATGTTGTTCGCATTATTTTTTGGGGCAGGGAACCTGATTTTTCCCGCGCAATTGGGGCAATATGCAGGAACGGAAGTCGGTATTGCAATACTCGGATTCCTAATAACAGGTGTGGGCTTGCCGCTTCTCGGAATTCTGGCGATCGGTTATTCAAAAAGCAATGATCTTCAGGATCTTTCGAGCCGTGTGCATCCGATTTACGGCATCCTTTTCACTTCTCTATTGTATTTGACGATCGGGCCCTTCTTCGCATTGCCGAGAACAGGTGCTGTCGCTTATGAAGTCGGCATCGCCCCTTTTGTCAGTGACGGTTCGATGGGGACGATGCTGCTGATATTCTCAATTATCTTTTTTGCTGTTGCTTTGTTCATCTCATTGAATCCTTCTAAAATCGTCGACAGTGTCGGCAAATTCCTGTCACCTGCAATTTTAGTGACTTTGGCGGTGCTGTTGATCGCGGCGTTCATCACGCCGATGGGTGAAGCGGGAACACCGCAGGGAGGCTACCTGGATAATGCCTTCATGACCGGTTTCCTGGAAGGCTATAACACAATGGACGCGCTGGCGTCGCTGGTATTCGGCATCATCGTCATTGCGGCTATCCGTAAAATGGGCGTCAACTCTCCCAAAGGCGTTCTTACCGCTACATTGAAAAGCGGGCTTGTCGCGGCGGCATTGCTTGCTGTTGTCTATACGGGCATCGCGCTGCTTGGTGCAACGAGTACAGGCACATTGGGTCTATTGGAAACAGGCGGTCCGGTTCTGAGCGGAGCTTCTGCTCATTACTTCGGCACATTCGGCACTTTGCTGATAGCTGTCATCATTTCGCTTGCGTGCCTGACAACAGCGGTTGGCCTGATTGTTGCCAACGCGGAATTTTTCCATAAGCTGGCACCGAAAATCAGCTATAAAGTGTTTGTTGTCATTTTCTCTGTATTTGCATTGGTTGTAACGAATGCTGGCCTTTCCAATATCATCACGTATTCAATCCCTGTCTTGATGTTCCTGTATCCTTTGGCAATTGTGCTGATTCTCCTGGCTTTCACATCGCCGTTATTTAATCATGCACGTGCTGTCTATGTCGCGACAATAACTGTGACGTTCTTTATCGCAGTGATTGACGGATTCAAAACACTGACCGGCACACTGGGAGTGGAAAATCCTGTGTGGCTGCAATCAGTCATCGATTTCTATGGCACTGTACTTCCGCTGTATAATGAAGGACTCGGCTGGTTATTGCCGGCCGTCATCACAATCGTTGTCACCGGTTTGGTTGCTTCGAGCAGAAAAGGTGAAAGTGTCGAGCCGGTAAGGAATTAAATAGGAATCACAAAAAGCTGTTCCGAAAGCAAATGCTTTCGGAACAGCTTTTTTCAATGGAAGAGTTGCTATTTGGCATTCATTTCTTCGATGGAGCGGATCCAATTATTTTTTGTCAGAGAAGAAAGGCGTTCGGCATCCTTGTCTTTGAAAGCCTGGATAATCTGGTCGTGTTCGTTGCGGGAAGCTTCCGACAACTCCAATGAATGATGGAAAAACTGCCTTCTCACATGGGATTGCAGCCGGCTGAGCATAATGGTGATGTATGGATTCTGAGCGGCTTCAATAATGATCCGGTGAAATTCTTCATCTATTTTGAGTGCAGTGAAACTGTCTTTTGCTTCAATAGCTTTGGCAAAACGCTGATTGGTTTCTTCCAGACGCCTGATTTGGTCCTCGGTAATGTTCGGAACAGCAAGCTCGCCGGCCAGCGCTTGCAACACGGCAAGAGGCGGCAGCAGATGATTGATATCTTCTTTTAACACTTCCGTAACGGTGGTGGCTTTTCCAGGATACATTTTCACAAAACCCACCATCTCAAGCAACTGCAGCGCTTCTCGGATGGGGGTTCTGCTCAAATTGAGCGCCTGGGCCAGTTCGATATCAGTCAGCTTCTCTCCTGGCTGCAGCGTACCGTCTATAATCCATTGTTCCAGCTGGGAATAGGCACTTTCTTTAGCACTTGTACGAACAGGTTTTGAATGGTTAGTCGGGACCGGCATATTCAATCTACCCTCTCTCAAACTCTTATTACTATCCATTATACGCCAATAAAACAGAAAAGGCAGTAATCAATATGCAGTATATCGCAGGCTTATGCAGCAAGTTTTCAGAGGAAGAAAATCCAGACAAAAACAGGAGCCAAAAATGAACCGATAACTGCACTTAATGACATGGCGACTGAGCTGACTGATGCTTCCTGCGCGCCATATTCCAAAGCTTTGGCGGTTCCAATGCCATGAGCCGAAGCCCCCAAGCCCATGCCGATGCCGATCGGCGTTTCGATACGGAGCAGTTTCAGGAAGGCGGGCCCGACAATAATTCCGGAGAATCCCGCAATCATGACAAACACTGCCGCTAGGGAAGGGATACCGCCTAATTGCTCGGTCACCTCCATAGCCACAGGTGTGGTGATGGATTTTGGCAGTAAGGAAAGGATCAACGTCCTTGAAAATCCGAATAATTTTGCCAAAGTGATACCGGAGGCCATGCCGATGACTACTCCGACCAGGATACCTGAAAGGACAGGCACAAGATTATCGAATAATAGTTTTCGCTGTTTATACAACGGAATTGCCAAGGCGACAACGGCAGGGCCCATGAAACTGTCGATCCACTGGCCACCGGTCATATACGTTTCATACGATGTCCCAGTCATCAGTAAGAACAGCACAATGATGAATGTGGCTGTCAAAGCAGGCATTAAAAAGGAAAAGTGGAATCTTATATATAGAAGGTTCATTAAAAAGTAAGCAGCGAATGTAAAACCGATGAAAAAAAATGCAACTAGTAAATCGCTCATCATTTCTGCTCCTTTCGTGCTTCAATCCGGCGGCCAAGATATTGGCTGGTGGAACCGGATGCAGCCATCGTCAATAAGGTGCTGAAAATAATGACGACAATCAGGAAAAAACCTTTGCCGGTGAATACATCGAGGTATTCGATAACTCCTACTGTGGCGGGTATAAAGAAAAGCGGTAAAAAAGACAGCAGCAAAGTGGCTGTGGAATCCACAAAACGCAATGGGACAAGCTTAAGAAGTAAAGCGGCGAACATCAGCATGAAGCCGATGATGCTTGCAGGCAAGGGGATGCTGAACAGCTCGCGCAGCAATTGGCCGAGAAAGAAAAAACCATATATAAAAATGAATTGAAACAGAAGCATCAAAAATTTCATTGCGCGTGCGCCCCTTTATTTCCCAGACTTAAAAGTTTCTATTTTTACAGTATATCAATGAAAAGCGAAAAAATATTGTGGAATGGATGGAACGGTTTTATTCGCGATGAAACTTCTGCAATCCGTTGGCCGTATAGTAAAGAAACGAATGGAGGAATCGGAATGAGCAATTATACAATCAAGGATTTTATCGAAAAGACACGGCAGGACGAACGGGAAAATGATTATTTTGAACTGGAGACGGAAAGGATTCTGGAAGTGAATCTGGACGGGATGGTTTGGGCGAAAACAGGGTCGATGATTTCCTATACCGGGCAGATTAAGTTTGCGCGGGAAGGCGTCATGGAACATGGCCTTGGCACGATGTTCAAAAAAGCATTGACGGGTGAAGGCACTTCACTGATGAAAGCCAATGGACAAGGGCGCTTGTATCTCGCTGACCAAGGCAAGAAAATCACGATTTTCGAATTGAACGATGAAACCATTACGGTAAACGGCAATGATTTGCTTGCTTTTGAGCCGGGAATTGAATGGGAAATAAAATTAATGCGCAAAGTGGCTGGCATGATGGCAGGCGGTTTGTTCAATGTTACATTGAAAGGCAGGGGGCGTGTCGCCATCACTTCACATTACGAGCCGCTGACATTATTGGTGAAACCGGGACAGCCTGTCATTACCGACCCGAATGCAACAGTGGCATGGTCAGGTAATTTGACACCGGAATTCCGCACCGACGTCAGCTTCCGCACCTTTATCGGACGGGGCAGCGGTGAATCGATCCAGATGGAATTCCAGGGAGACGGTTTCGTCATCGTTCAGCCTTTTGAAGAGATTTATACAGTTTCGAATGGATCTTCCTGATTTGGTTTCCGGTTCGCTGAACGGGGAATAAGATTATAAAGTTAAAAGCCTCACATCCATTGCCACATTAAAATAGTGAACATGAGCTGGAGAAAAGCTGATTTTTCTCCAGCTTTTAACATGAAATGAATATTCTGTATATTAAAAGAAGTAAATGGATTTCAAAAGACAGATTTTTTGAAAATTTAATGGTTTCAGCAGTTGCATTTTGCTTTGAGTATTGTAAGATGGCTAATGTAATGCATCGAATCATGGAATTTTGGGAACGGTTCAATCCAAATGCTTACATCCTCAGGAGGAACCTGCATGGATACAAATCTGAATTTTAAATCTTATCTTATAATCGGCATGATGCTGTTTGCTTTGTTTTTTGGTGCGGGGAACCTGATTTTTCCCGCACAATTGGGACAATATGCGGGATCTGAAGTGGCAATTGCCGTCACTGGCTTTCTGATAACGGGCGTAGGCTTGCCTTTGCTCGGAATTCTTGCTCTCGGCTATTCAAAAAGCAATGATTTACGTGATCTTTCAAGCCGGGTCCATCCGGTTTATGGACTCGTTTTTACATCTTTGCTGTATTTGACGATCGGGCCTTTCTTCGCATTGCCACGGACAGCCGCGGTCGCTTATGAAATCGGAATCGCCCCCTTTACACCGGGCAGTTCGGGAACGGTCATCTTGCTTGTGTTCTCCATCATCTTTTTTGCGATTGCACTGGCGCTGTCATTGAACCCATTGGAAATCGTCAACAAGATCGGGAAGTTCCTGTCTCCTGCTATTCTGGTGACGCTGGCCGTGCTGCTGGTAGCTGCTCTGTTCATGCCGATGGGCACGATTGGCGCACCTCAGGACAATTACACGGACAGCCCATTTCTGACAGGATTCCTGGAAGGCTATAACACCATGGATGCCTTGGCCTCACTTGTTTTTGGAATTATCGTTATCGCCTCAGTGCGTAAACTGGGGGTTACTTCCGCTAAAGGCGTTCTGGCTGCAACTTTGAAGAGTGCCGTAATCGCAGCTGTATTATTGGCTGTCGTTTACACTGGAATAGCCTATCTTGGTGCAACAAGTACAGGCACATTAGGGCTCCTCGAAACAGGCGGTCCGGTCTTGAGTGGAGCCTCTGCCCATTACTTCGGCACATTCGGCCAATTATTGCTTGCCGTCATCATCACGCTTGCCTGCCTGACAACAGCAGTGGGCTTAATCGTAGCAAATGCAGGATTTTTCAATAAGCTTGCACCGGTGATCGATTACAAAATCTATGTTGTCATCTTTTCCGTCTTTTCATTGATTGTTACAAATGCGGGCCTTGCGAACATCATCGCCTTTTCGATTCCGGTGCTGCTGTTTTTATATCCACTGGCCATCGTGCTGATAATGCTGGCGTTCCTGTCACCGCTCTTTAAGCACCGCCGCCTCGTTTATGCGTCGGCGATTATCGTGACGTTTTTCATCGCTGCGTTCGATGGAATGAAAACGCTGACAGCTTCGATTGGCGTTGAAAACCCTTCATGGCTGCAGGCAATCGTCGACTTTTACAACATAATACTTCCGCTTTATAATGAAGGCCTTGGCTGGCTGCTGCCGGCATTGGCAACCATTCTTATTACGGGGATTATCGCCCGCTTCACCAGAGGGGAAGACGTCACATCAACCGAAAATCAAAACTGATTATGACACTTGAAACTGTTTCAAAGCCAAAAGGCTGCGGAACAGTTTTTATTCTGGGCAAAAATCGGGAGAAGGCGTTGAGCATCCAGTTTGACTGTCTGAGAATAGGGAATAGAATAATACGATAATTTTAAGGAAGGGGCGGAAAAATGCTGACTTTAGTGCCGAGTAAAGATATGGAAACAATTGCAGTGGAAATCGAAGGCCACGTAACAAAAGATGATTTAACGAAGCTCGATAAAGTTATACAGGAAAAGTTTTCGGAAAAAGGGGAATTCAACCTTTACGCGATTCTTTACCACTTTGAAGGCGCTTCTTTTAAAGCGTTGCTCGAGGAAATGAAAATTGATGTGAAACGCTGGAGCCAATACAATAAACTGGCGGTGGTTAGCGATGATGAAAAAGTTGAGAAGCTGGTCGAAACCAGTGACTATCTGCCATCCATCAAAACAAAGCATTTCGACATTGACCAGATGGAAGATGCGTGGGAATGGATCAGTGAATAAGGAATAGCGCAAGCACCCGTTCAGCGTTGCTGCCAGCATAATCCGATGAATCTAAAAAGCGTTCAGCACTTTTACCGTGCTGAACGTTTCTTTGTTTGCTCATGGTCCAATTTCTTCAACAGTCAGAAGCTCGGCTTTGACGATATGATGCATATTCAGCACAATCGTTTTGCCGGCAGCATCCTGAACAGGAAGCAAACTGACCATGACCCCGGAGAAATGGTATTCGAGCGGACCCTCAAACCGGATATTCTCCAGCCATTCCCCGTTCGACAGAAGAATGTTATAGGTGTGGATCTTTTTCTTCATGATTTCTCCTCCTCAGCTGTTATTCCGATGAAAAGAGTGTATTGAGAGAGGCTTTGTTATACACTTATTATAAGATAAATGGGCAAAATACAGATAGGATGAGACTTGATGAAACAGCAAATCACCATAAAATTGAAAGATAAATCCAAAGCGGAGATTGCCGCGGGCTATCCCTTGATAACAAAAGATTCGCTTGAAGGAGCCGAGCGCCTTCAGGAAGAAGGGACAATTATCAACCTGACAGACAGCAAAGGGCGTTTTGTAGCAAAAGCCTATTACGGCAATCAAAACAAAGGCGCCGGCTGGGTGCTGACCCGAGATGAAACTGAAAACATCGACCAGGCGTTCATCGAGCGGAAGCTTATCGAAGCGCTGCGCCGACGCCGTGACTTGTTCAATAATCCGGAAACTACCGCATTCAGGCTGTTCAACGGAGAAGGTGACGGGTTCGGGGGCGTCATCATCGATTATTATGATGGCTATTTCCTGGTGAGCTGGTACAGCGAAGGGGTTTATTCATTCAAGGAAGACTTTGTGGCCGCTTTGAAAAATGTGGCGGAATTCAAAGGGATATACGAGAAAAAACGCTTTGATACAAAAGGGCAATACATTGAAGACGATGATTTTGTCGCGGGCGAGCGCGGAGAATTCCCGTTGATCGTCAAAGAGAATGGAGTCAATTACGCCGTTTACATGAATGATGGAGCAATGACAGGCATTTTCCTGGATCAGCGGGAAGTGCGCCAGGCGATCAAGGAAAAATACGCAGAAGGGAAAACGGTGTTGAATACGTTTTCCTATACCGGTGCATTCTCTGTCGCTGCTGCTCTTGGGGGAGCGGATAAAACGACCAGTGTCGATTTAGCTAAAAGAAGTTCCGCTAAGACCATCGAGCAATTCAGTGTCAACGGCATCGATTACGAAAACCAGGATATCCTGGTTATGGACGTTTTCAACTATTTCAAATATGCCAAGCGCAAGGAATTGAAATTCGATATCGTAATTTTGGATCCACCGAGTTTTGCGCGATCCAAGAAATATACGTTCAGTACATCGAAAGACTATACGAATCTCATGAAAGAAGCGATTGCGATTACAGAAGACAAAGGTATCATCGTCGCTTCGACAAACAGCGCCTCTTTCGGGATGAAAAAATTCAAAGGGTTCATTGACCGGGCATTCAAGGACTTGGGAAGAAAATACAGCGTTGTGGAAGAGCATGCCCTGCCGCCGGATTTTAGGGTCGATCCGAAATTCAAAGAAGGCAATTATTTAAAAGTCCTCTTTGTAAAACTGGGATGATGCATCCTGATAAACGCTGAAACTTTGACGTAACGTCATTCAATATGTGGCGAAAATTTGCAATGTCTCCAGCTTTTTCGCTGGTCTTTCAAGTCATCTGCTTGTAGAGGGGGAAGCTCCTCTTCTATAATGGTGGATAGTATGAAAGAGGAGTAGAAGGACTTGAAAAATGCATTGAATCAATTTCGTTTCATGGGATTTGTTGAAGGCGGCTCTTTGTTGCTGCTATTGTTTATTGCGATGCCGCTGAAATACTTTTTCGGCATGCCGGAAGTTGTCAGTGTGGTGGGTGCGCTTCATGGCGGACTGTTCACCGTTTATGTATTGATGATCATTTACGCCACTTTTGCAGTGAGATGGCCGTTCCGTTTTACCGTCGGCGCACTGGCGGTAGCTTTTATACCGTTCGGTAATTTCATATTGGACAGACGGCTGGAAAATTGGAAGCAGCTGAAAGCAGCCTGAGACACCGGGGGAGCAAGTCCCTGGGTGTCTTTTTATTTCCCAACTGTTTTATAATAGATAAATCAGCCGATGTATGGGATTCGGCTGGAATCATACATATTTTAAAACTAATTTACTGGAGGACCTGTAATGGCGAACGCAATTAAGACATCTATGGCAGGGAACCCGGTATATCCGGTCATGTTCGCAATCGGCGCATGCCATTTGCTGAATGATACCTTGCAGGCGGTCATACCCGCCATGTTTCCGATTTTGGAAGAAGAACGGGGTCTGACTTTTACACAACTGGGCTTAATCGCCTTTGCCTTGAATATGGTGGCTTCTGTCCTGCAGCCAGTAGTCGGTTATATCAGTGACAAAAAACCGATGCCATATGCTTTGCCGCTCGGAATGACCAGTTCATTCCTTGGAATTGCCGGGCTCGCTTTTGCACTCGAATATTGGATGATCCTGGTGTCGGTGATGTTTCTCGGCTTTGGGTCCGCCGTCTTCCATCCCGAAGGTTCGCGTGTTTCCTATATGGCAGCTGGATCAAAACGGGGATTGTCTCAGTCGATTTATCAGGTCGGCGGCAATTCCGGGCAGGCGCTGGCACCGTTGATCAGTGCGTTCATTCTGGTGCCGCTTGGCCAGACGGGAGCTGCATTGTTTTTATTCGTTGCGGCGCTGGGCATTTTTATCCTGTCGAAAATTTCACGGTGGTATAAAGAGCAGCTGGAACAGGAGAAGCTGCAGAAAGTGAAGAAAGTGCTCTTGTCGTCGTTGCCGGAAATGACCCGCAAGCAGATCGGCATCGCTTTGACTTTATTGCTGATCATCATTTTTGCACGTTCTTTTTACGTCACGAATATCACCAGCTTCTATATTTTCCACCTCATGGAAACGTATGGGCTGACGATTCAGCAGGGTCAGCTGTACATCTTCCTGTTTTTGGGCGTAGGTGCGGCAGGCACGTTCTTTGGCGGTCCGCTGGCAGATAAAATCGGGCGGAAAAATGTCATCGTGATGTCACTTGCGGTACCAATTCCACTCGCTTTGATATTGCCCTACATGCCGCTTTACGCGGTCCTGCTGCTCCTTGGGCTGATCGGCTTTTTCATTATGCTGAGCTTTTCAGTTACGGTGGTGTACGCGCAGGAATTGGTGCCAAGTAAAATTGGGACCATGGCGGGGCTGACGGTCGGTCTGGCATTCGGCATGGGCGCAATCGGCGGCGTAGTCATCGGCATCCTGATGGATTCGATCGGTGTTTATGAAACGATGGTAGTAGTATCGTTTCTTCCGCTTCTTGGATTAGTCGGGCTCGGACTGCCGAAAGACCGTAAGATAGCAGCAGTTAAATAAGGGGGATACAGTAATTATGGAGAAAAAAGTTAAAATACCGGAAGTGCTGGAAGAATTATTCACAGAACGGCTGAAACTGCGCATGCCAAAACCGGGGGATGGAAAAGTGATCAATGCGGCGATTAAAGCTTCCATGGATGAGTTGAAACCGTGGCTCGGTTTTGTATTGGAAGATCCATCTCCTGCCGATACTGAAATCAATACGATGGAAGCGCATATCCTTTTCCTGAAAAGGGAAAATCTCCGCTATTTGATCTTTGATAGGGAAACAGATGAATTTATTGGATCGACAGGCTTCCATAATATTGAATGGAATATGCCGAAAATGGAAATCGGCTATTGGATCAGCACGGCACAAAGCGGCAAAGGCTATATGGTGGAAGCGGTGAGCACCCTGACCGATCTGGCTCTGAACAGTTTCGGCTGCCGCCGCGTCGAAATCCTGTGTGACGCGGAGAATCTCAAAAGCCGCGCCGTCCCGGAGAAATTGGGCTACGTATTGGAAGGCGTTCTGCATAACGATGAATTATCAGTTGACGGCAAAAGGCTGACGGATACCTGCATTTACGCAAAATGGCAGTAAATTGACCACGACAGGAGTTTAGAATCATGGAAAACAAGGAAGAAAAAATGGGGTTAAAACCTTTCGTTTCGTTAATCCTATCGTTGAAGATTCCGAAGGCGGCTTTGATTTTTGGGCTGCTGGCCAGTTTGATCACCACCCTTGTCGGGCTGGTCGTGCCGCTGCTGACCAGAAACCTGGTCGATGGTTTTTCAGTGGAGTCATTGAGTGTGCCGTTGATAATCGGCATCGTGGCAGCCTTCATCCTCCAGGCGCTCATCAATGGTGTATCCATTTACCTGCTCAGCAAAGTGGGGCAGCGGATTGTCGCCGGATTGCGCGATAAGATGTGGATCCGCCTGATCCGCCTGCGTGTCGGTTATTTTGATCAGCATTCGAGTGGTGAAACCGTCAGCCGGGTGGTCAGTGATACGGGAGTTGTACGAAACCTCATTACAGACCATTTCCCGAATTTCATTACAGGAATCGTTTCCATTGTTGGTGCTGTAACGATTCTGCTGATTCTCGACTGGAAGATGACATTGATCATGCTGCTTGCTGTACCTGTAACTGTGCTGATCATGTTCCCTCTGGGCCGCCGCATGGCGAAGATTTCGCGGACACTGCAGGATGAGACCGCCGAATTCTCCGGCCATGTCCAGCAGACGATCAGTGAGATCCGCTTGATGAAATCTTCCACTGCTGAAATGGTGGAAGAGCGCAAAGGCTTGAGCGGCATTCAGCAGCTTTTCAGAACAGGCATGAGAGAAGCGAAAATCTATGCGATCATTGCGCCGCTTATGTATGTAGTGATGATGGCGGTGATTGTTACAATCATTGGATACGGCGGGATCCGGGTAGCGGAAGGGACAATGTCGACAGGTTCGCTTGTGGCGTTTCTCTTGTATTTATTCCAGATCATCATGCCGGTCACTACTTTTGCGATGTTCTTCACGGAACTGCAAAAAGCGAAAGGAGCGACGGAGCGAATCATCGGGATTCTGGACTTGCCGCTCGAAGAAGGGCAGCAAGGCAAGGAAATGGATATTGCCGGCAAGACCTTGCGCGTTTCCGGCGTGACATTTTCTTATGAAACCGGTGAACCGGTGCTGCAGGACGTCAGCTTCGAAGCGCAGCCTGGTGAAATGATCGCGTTTGCCGGACCGAGCGGCGGAGGCAAAACGACAGTGTTCGGTTTGCTCGAACGCTTCTATGAACCGCAACAAGGCGAAATCCTCATCGGCGATGTGCCGATCCGTGAACTTTCCATCAATTCATGGCGTGACCAGATCGGCTACGTGTCACAGGAATCGGCTATGATGGGCGGAACGATCCGCGCCAATCTGACATATGGTCTGGCAGACGCTGAGGCGATACCGGATGAGCAATTATGGACTGTGGCAAGAATGGCGTATGCGGAAGATTTCATTAAGGAATTTCCGGACGGCCTGGATACACAGGTTGGTGAACGCGGTGTCAAATTATCAGGAGGACAAAGGCAGCGGATTGCGATTGCCCGTGCGTTCCTGCGCGACCCGAAAATCCTGATGATGGACGAAGCGACGGCAAGTCTCGACAGCCAATCGGAAGGCATCGTGCAACAGGCATTGAGCCGTCTGATGGAAGGGCGCACGACGCTGGTCATCGCCCACCGGCTTTCAACCATTGTGGACGCTGATAAAATCATCTTCATTGAAAAGGGACGGGTGACCGGCATGGGCAAACACAGCGAATTGACCGGTTCCCATAATCTTTACCGTGAATTTGCGGAGCAGCAATTAACTTAGATTTTATGCTTGACCTTGACGCAGCGTAAAGGTGTAATGTGGACTCATCAGGAGGTGAGGAGATGGAATATACCGTTCAGAAGTTGGCGCGGATGGCGGGAGTCAGTACGAGAACTCTCCGTTATTATGATGAAATCGGATTATTGGAACCGGCCAGGAAAAATTCATCCGGCTACCGGATTTATGGCAGGGAAGAAGTCGATAAGCTGCAGCAGATTCTTTTTTACCGTGAACTGGGGCTGGACCTGGACAGCATCCAGAAAATCATTTCAAATCCTTCATTCGACGGACCGGCCGCACTCAGGATGCACCGGGAAAAACTCCTCGCCCGGCGCCGGCAGCTGGATCTCCTGATCACTAATGTGGAATCCACGATTTCCGCAGCAGAAGGGAAGAGCACAATGGCTGACAATGAAAAATTCAAAGGGTTCAAACAGAAACTGGTCGAGGACAACGAGCAGCAATACGGAGCAGAAATCCGCGGGAAATACGGCGACGACACGGTCGACAAATCGAATGCGAAAATGCTCAATATGAGTGAAGAGAAATACAAAGAGTTCAAAAGCCTGGAGCAGAAAGTGCTGGATGCCCTTGCTAAAGCATGCGGAACTGGAGATCCTTCAGGCGAGCTCGCTCAAAAAACAGCTGATCTCCATAAGGAATGGCTGTCATTCACATGGCCTGCTTACAGTAAAGAAGCGCATTCGGGACTTGCGCAGATGTATGTCGATGACGAGCGTTTTGCCGCTTATTATGACAAGGCATGCGAAGGCGGAGCAAGGTTTTTGCGAGATGCGATCTTGGTGTATACCGGCGTAGAGCCGGAGAATTCTTTTGAATAAGGAAATAAAATAATGCATGGCTGCGAATTTTATATTCGCGGCTCTTTTTATTGGGGAGGGGATTTTATTTATAGAAGAATAGATTTTGAAATATTATACATATTTTTTGGTGGCACATAAAAATATAAAATGGAAAGTATTTCGGCCATTTTGGAAAGGATTCTGCGTGAATTGGAAAGTATTTAAGCCTATATGGAAAGTATTTCGTGGGATTTGGAAAGTAAGTCCAAATAATGGGATTTTTAATTTATATTAACCATCTTTAAAAAATGGAATGGACGGTATTTCATTTGCAGCAGACAGTACATCCAATTAACTGGAAATTTTACTCTTGAAACATCCGATATCTCGACAATAAAACGAAAAAAATCAACCGAATTAGCAATCGCAATTTTCATTTGCATAAACTTTGAAATATCGTTCCAACGCTAGTTTCATATAATGCTGACAGGGAAAAGCTGATAAAAAGAGGAGGCCGTCAAAATGGGCAATGCAGATGTGGCGCTCAGAATAATGAGCTTTAATATTTCTTCAGGTTTGACGATGGATGGCCGCCTCGACCTCGAGCTTACGGCCTCGGTCATCGAAAATGCGGAAGTGGATATTGCGGGTCTTCAGGAAGTGGACCAGAATTTCTCGGAACGGACGGATTTCACGGATCAAGTTAAATGGCTGGCGAAAAGGCTGAGTATGCACGCAGCATTCGGACCGAATCTGACTGCGCATCCGGCAGATGCCAAATGGCCGCTGCAAGCTTATGGCAACGCGATATTGAGCCGTCATCCGATAAAAAGCTACCAAAATCACCTGTTGAAGAAACTGGAAGAAGGGCCTGAAAGTGAACAAAGGGGGTTGCTGGAAGCGACCATTGAAATAAATGACGAAGCAATCGCATTTTTCAACACCCATTTATCTCTGAATGAAAAACAGCTTGAACGCAATATCGAAGAATTGCTGGGAATCATCCGGAACCAGGATCTGCCGGCAGTTCTGACCGGCGATTTCAACGCGGAACCGGACAGTCCGCATATGAAACGGATTGAAGAAGAACTGGACAATGTTTTCGGCGCGCCCGCTTCCCACCCCGAAACTTATAAAAAAGAAGGTGACCATGGGCAGAAAATCGACTTTATTTTTTACAGCAGGCACTGGCAGGTTCTTGAGGCAGAAACCATCGATACCGAAGCGTCCGATCACAGGCCGATCCTCGCTGTTTTGGCACTCTACCCTAAAGCTTAATAAACTTTACAAACTTTTACACGGCTGATACAGTAATTTCTCCGGGAGCTTGCTATACTAAACTCGAAATCAAAAGCAGATCTTTTGAGCAAACAAAGTTTGTCCCAAAAAAGGAGAGCGAAGCATGAAAAACAGGAAACCGCCAATTTTCAAAGTCATGTCGTTTAACATCGCCCACGGTTTAGGTATGGATGGAATTACGGATCTTGAGAGGACGGCTACTGTTATTGAAGATTCCTGCGCAACCGTTATCGGCTTGCAGGAAGTCGATCGTTTCTTCGGGGAACGGAGTCAGTTTATGGATCAGGTGGAATGGCTGGGCAATCGGCTTGGCATGTACACCACATACGGTGCCAACCTGGATTATCCCCCGGAACGGGAAGGAATGCCGAATCAGCAATATGGCAACGCAATTTTAAGTAAATATCCCATCACATACAGTAAGAATCACCATATGACTCCCGTCAAACAATGGTATGGAAACGATGAGCAGCGCGGAGTCCTGGAAGCGGTCATCGAAATAGATGATATGGCGATCAATGTTTTTAACGCACATCTTTCATTGAAAGATGAAGAATTAAAACTTAGTGTGAATGAAATTCTGGCGTTGACGGAAAAGAGCAAGTTCCCTTGTATCGTAATGGGCGACTTCAACGCTCCGCCGTTTTATGCGCCAATCCGCAAAATGAACCGCCATTTTACGGATGCTTTCCTGAAAATGAAAAGAGGAGACGCTTATACGTATCCCTCACCGCATTCATACCATACAACGGGTGTGGATTTGAAACCTGTCACCCGCATTGATTATATTTTCTTCAGTCCGGAAATGGAAGTTGCGCAAACCGCGACTATTTCAACGGATGTTTCCGACCATTTGCCGATTGTGGCGGACTTGATGCTGGCAAGAAACAAACAGGCTTTGCGGCCAAAGGAAAAAACCTCAAAAGCGAAAGCTTAATGAGGGTATGGGAATATATTCACGTTAGAAAAAGGGAGAGCCGCTGGGGCTCCCTTTTTCAACTTGTTGAGAAAGATAAAGATTTTAAATTCGATATTCCGCTAAACAGCTTCGCTTTCCTGGCTGCTTGCGCTGAGCTAACTCGTGCTCGTTCCACTTCGCCCGAGTGGATCTCAGCACTTCACTTGGTCGCCTGGGAGTCTCAGCTGTTTTGCTCCATATCTCTGATTGCTTTCTGTAATTTAAGAACACTATAGTCCTGAAATAGAACAGCGTATATTCTATTTACACCAAACTAGAATGAAGCGTCAGGCAGCTCCCTGCGGAACGCGTCCGCCTAAAGCGAAATGATTTGAGAAGTGTCGATTTCTCGACAGCCAGTGAAAGGGAGAGCCGTTGAGGCTCTCCCTTTCATTTTAACTATAAACAGCCTTGCCGGAAACCTGTTCGCGGCGGCATAATTTGACAAGCAGATAGACAAGCGGTGTATCGGCAGCTGCCACGATCCACTTGAACAGGTATTGTGTGACAATCATACCGATCAATGCGCCGACAGGCAACGTCCCTGCAAATGCGATCGTGATGAAAATGGTCGTATCGGCAAGCTGGCTCACCATTGTAGAAGCGTTATTGCGGATCCATAATTTGGATTCGCCGTGGCGCTCTTTTAATTTGTGGAAAATCGTGACGTCCAGATTTTGGCTGATGAAATAAGAAATCAGACTGGCTAGAGTGACGCGGAAGCCGGCCGAAAAGATGGATTCAAAAGATGCCTGATCGCCGAAAAATGGTGCAGCCGGCAAATGGATGGCGAAAAAGATGAATGCCAAAGCCGCAAGCTGCGTGATAAAACCGGCGAAGACCGTTTTTCTTGCAGCCTCTTTGCCATAAACTTCCGCAATCGTATCGGTGATCGGGAATGTGAAGACGTAGACGATGACCGCGGCCGGCAGCACCATCCACTCCCCGATGCTGAATAATTTCACTGCCAGAATATTGGACAGGATCAATAAGCCTACAAACGCGCCGTTCAAATAAAGTAACATGGATTTTCCCCCTTATCGATTGGTGATCGTTTCAGGATTCATGTCATGATTCATCATTCGGTACGATGCCATTTCTTCATATTTTGTTCCAGGCTTGCCATAATTCGTGTATGGATCGATCGACAATCCGCCGCGGGGAGTGAATTTTCCCCAGACTTCGATATAACGGGGGTCCAGCAGATTGATCAGGTCATTCATGATGATGTTGACCACATCTTCATGGAAATCCCCATGGTTGCGGAAACTGAAGAAATATAATTTCAGCGATTTGCTTTCCACCAATTTCTTATCGGGAATAAAGCTCAAGTAAATCGTTGCGAAATCCGGCTGGCCGGTCTGCGGACACAGGGATGTAAATTCCGGATTATTGAATTTCACGAAATAATCGCGTGAATGCATATTGTCGATTGCTTCCAAAACTTCCGGAGCGTATTCATATTTATATTTTGTGTCCTGATTGCCAAGCAATGTTAAGTGGTCCAATGTGTCTTCATTTCTTCCTGCCATTAAAAAAAAGCCTCCTCGAATGCAGTTTCGGGAGAGGCTATAAAAAAGGGAAAAAGAAAAAGCCAAATCGCATGTGGATTTGGCTGAATTTCAAAATCCATAGTTTTTTATAGAGGGTGAAATGCTATGAACCTCTCCCGTCACCGGGTTATTTAATTTCCTTAACCATCGTATAAGAACCGGAGTTCGCTGTCAATCACCTTTTTTGCTAAAATGACGATAAAGAGGAAGGGAGAGAGGAAAAGTGGCGCATGACCATGACCATTTTGAAACCGCGAGGAGCGGCAATAAGAAAGCGTTGATATTGGCTTTGATCATTACTGTTTCCATTATGCTGCTGGAGTTCTTCGGGGGTCTTTTCACAAATAGCCTTGCGCTCATTGCAGACAGCGGACACATGCTGTCAGATGCCGCATCACTGCTCCTGAGCCTTGGAGCTATCTGGTTTGCGGGCAGAGCCGCTTCTGCCAATAAGACTTACGGCTATTACCGTTTTGAGATCCTTGCGGCGTTTTTCAATGGCATCACACTTTTTGTTATGGCTGGCTTCATCATATACGAAGCAGTCGAGCGTTTCTATAACCCACCGGAGGTAATGGGTGGATGGATGCTGGCAATTGCAGCCATTGGGCTGTTGGCAAACATTCTGAGCGCCTGGGTGATCAGCAGACAAGCGGATGTCGAAGGCAATTTGAATATGAAAAGCGCTTATCTCCATGTAATTGGAGATGCATTGGGTTCAGTCGGTGCCATTATTGCCGGGGTGTTGATCCTATTGTTCGACTGGACCATTGCGGATCCGCTTATATCGGTTTTAGTGGCTTTGCTGATTTTGAAGAGCGCATGGGGTGTATTGCAGAACAGCATACATATTTTAATGGAAGGCTCGCCTGTTACGGTCAATGTGGCAGAAGTCAGAAGGATGCTTATGGGCATTGATGGGGTGCAGGATGTCCATGATCTCCATATTTGGACGATCACTTCCGGTATGGATTTGCTGACCTGCCATTTGGATATACAAGAACAAGCAAAGGAACAAGAAATCTTAAAAGAAGCTGTGGCGCTGGTCAATAAAAACTGCAAAATTGAACATACAACAATCCAGATTGAAAAACCTGGCTTCAGCCATCAAGAGTTAAAAGTATAACCTTTGGTAAGTGTTTGTTTTTCTATTAAATAACCGCAAAAAAAAGCCCTTGAGAAAGGGCTTTTTTTGAATATGGAATTTGCTGAGATTAAATATACACTTTTTTACATGACTGTCTGGCTGTGACGGTGCTTGATGATGTTATCAGGTGACTGACGGATTTTTTGGACTTCGCTGATGATGAACCGGCTTTTTGGCATAGTCGGCATTCTCGCCATATCATAACTTAAGTCCTGTTCCGGCACTTTATACGTGATATTTTCTGTCAGATATTTAAAGAAGGACTGCATCACCATCACGGTCATCCATTCACCGGCACAACGGTGGCCGGCATGATGGTCGCCGCCGCCTTGCGGTACGAAAGCGAAAGGGCTGCCTTTCCAATTTTCAAAGCGTTCAGGTATGAATTCATCGGCGTTTTCCCAATGATCCGGATGCCTGTTCGTTCCAAAAAGATCCAGTACGACCAGCATGCCTTCTTTTACATGGTAACCGTGCCAGATGAAATCGCGATTCGCTTTTGCAGCCATTGCTGGAGCAAAAGGATAATAGCGGCGTACTTCCTGTGCGAACAGTTTACTGAAATTTTTTTCATCGGCTTGCAATTTCGGTTTCATTTCAGGGTATTCATGGATAGCCAAAGCTCCGAAAACAATCAGATAAGCGGCTGCGATAATCGGTCTGTAGGCATTGTTCAAATCGACAGCTGCAACATCAAGGTCGAGTAATTTGCCATCCGGGGATTTTTGCATCGCGACAATATACGCGGCTGTATGGGAAGGCGGTGAATAGACGCGTGACCGAATGTCCCGGATGATTCCTTTCAGCCATGCTTCATGGCTCTTCCGTGCTTCAGCCCCTTCTTTGAACCGGGTGAGAGATCCGCCGAAAGAGTCCACCATTGCAACAAGTTCCTGCGTCCGTTGCTTTACTTCGCTTTCTTTTAAAGGCAGTCCTGCCCAATTCATGACTGAACGCGCCAGCACTTCTTCTATTTCATCGAGCAGCAGGACTTCGTCCATCGTTTCCCATTGTGCTGCTTTTTTATCCAGCTCTTCTATCGCCAACCGTTTCATATCTTCCAGTCTTTCAGGCGTCATCATGGATAAGAACATGCGCTTTTGGTGATGGTGGTCTTCGCCGTCGCGTCCATGCAGTCCGCCTTCCCCGAGCAAGGTCTTCTTCAGCGGTTTTGGAGCCGCACCTTCCCGCTTGAAATACTTATTGTCATAGAAAACTGCCGCCGCTTCTTCCCCGGCGATGCAAAGAGATTTCTTGCCAAGTAAACGCGCTTCGAAGATATCTGACTCCAATTCTTTACGGCGGCTTGGCAGGAAGTTGAAGCCTTCATTGATCAAATGCATCGTGCTGTCGAACTCTTTGGTTTTTGGAATAGGTTTTTTTACTTTCATCGATTTTAATCCTCCTTATAAAATGAAGCCGAATGGCTGAAAAAAGCAGTGAATTTGCGATTTATAATATATAAAAAGCATACCCTTCCAGTCTCTGCCTAAACGCTGATACAGTCTGCGATGGCTGGAGAGTGAAGTCATCGATGATGTGTTATAAGATGAAGTGGAGATATAATCCATGTTCCTAAAGTGAGAAAGTGGTGAGACCTATGAACATACAAAATTATAAGGAACCGACTTCAGAAAGCATTGAGTGGACTGAAGCGATTATTGAAAAGCCAGTGAAAAGAGAAGGGATAAAGAGGTTGCAGGGAGGTACTTCTTCGCTTGTATTCGATATCCCTTTTCAGGATGAAAGTCGGCAAGGGAATTTGATTCTTCGATTGTTCCATAAAAAAGACTGGTTGGAGATGGAACCGGATCTGGCCAGACACGAAGCGGGAAGCCTCCGGCAAGCAGCGGCTCTCTCAATACCATCGCCGGAAATTATCGCATTTGATGAAACCGGTGAAGAGTGTGGAATGCCTGCGGTGCTGATGACAAAACTTGCCGGAGATACTATTTTACAGCCTTCAGACAGAGCAGACTGGCTGGATAAGATGGCTAAGTGCCTGGTGGAGATTCATCAGCAGAAAGCCGGGGATTTCGAATATGAGTATTTTTCCTATAACGATGCGTTAAAGTTGGAAAAACCATTATGGTCGAAATTCCAGGATGACTGGATGCGGGCTTTTTATATCGTTGCAGGAGTCCGTCCGCGGCCGGAATATTGCTTGATTCACCGAGACTATCATCCCGCCAATATTCTTTGGCAGAATGGAGAAATTTCTGGAGTAGTGGACTGGGTTAATGCCTGCCGCGGACCTGCTGGAGTGGACGTTGGCCACTGCCGGGTGAACCTGACGCAATTGTATGGACTGTCTGCAGCAGATGATTTTCTGGAATCGTATATCAAATACGCGGGTGACACTTTCCGCTACGATCCTTACTGGGATCTTTTATCGTTGACGGATACGTTGGACGGTCCGCCAAAAGTCTACGAAGGATGGACGGGCCTCGGCATGACCGGATTATCGGATGAGCTGATCCGCCACCGTCTTGATGAATACTTATTGAGCCTGCTTGACCGGTTTGATGATTGAACGGACAGGTTTGATTTCTCTCAATTAGGAAATATACAGAACAAGTAGTTTTTGAGGAGGAATCGGCATGACTGACCAACAGATGAAACAATTGAAGAAACAATTGACTGACCAATTAGAGACTTTGGAAGATCGCGTAGAGCATACAGAGGAGTTTGAAAGAACGGAACTCTCAAATTATGATAATCACCCAGCGGATAATGCGACAGATCTTTTCGACCAGGAAAGAGGGATGGCATTGACGCAGTTCAAAGAAGAAGAAATAGAAGACATCAAAGCAGCGCTATCTGCAATGGAAGATGGAACATACGGTAAATGTGCAGTCTGCGGCAAGGAAATCCCTTTTGAACGGATGGAAGCTTTGCCGACAGCATTGACATGCATCGACCACGCAGATGAAGAAATGGATCTCGAAAGCCGTCCTGTTGAAGAAGAAGTGCTGCAGGGTTCAACGGACCAGCCAGTTGAAAAAGAGGATGGAAGAATCCGGGACTTCAATAATAGCTTTGAAGATGTTGAAGATTTCGGATCATCAGATGGACCGCAGGACCAGCCTGGCGATGATGAACAGATGAAAGATTTCTACGATGGCGAAAATGAAGACGATAAGGATTGATTAATACCCCGGTCTTTCGTGACCGGGGTATTTCCTATTCCAGTATTAAGAGGTATTGTTTAATTATAAATGGGAATTAAATATTTCCCGGGAAATATGACAGGGGGGATACTGTATGAAAGATTTGGAACGTGAAATCTATGAATTGGAGTGCCGGCATATTTCGCCGGATGTTCGAATATCCCAAGAAAAGCTGGCGGAAGTGCTGGATGATGAATTTTACGAGTTCGGCAGCAGCGGCGGGATTATTCTGAGATCAGAATATGACGGAGATCATCCCTTAAGTCCCGATCACATGGAACTCTCTGATTTCAAAATGCACCAGTTGGGCGAAGAAGCGGTTTTGACAACGTACCGTATTAAAAATAAGACAACAGGCAGAAACACAATCCGCAGTTCTGTCTGGAAAAAACGGCCGAATGGCTGGAAGTTATTTTTCCATCAAGGCACTGTGGCAGCCGTGTAGGGTTTAGATAGAAACCATAAAGGCTATTTATAAACCTAAGACGTTTTGCAGAGGAGGAAAAGACAATGGACCATGCAATAGTGCTGTTTGATGGCGATTGCAATTTTTGCGATTCAAGTGTCCAATTCATCATCAATCACGACCCGGCAGGCTATTTCCAATTTGCTTCGCTGCAAAGTGAAGTAGGTGAAAAGCTGTCGCGTGAACACAATATACCGGACGATGTCGACAGTCTTGTTCTTATAGAGAATGGGGAAGCATATGTTAAATCTGAAGGAGCACTGCTAATTTCCCATCATTTGACAGGTTTGTGGAAATTGGCATACCACCTCCGGCCATTTCCTGCAGTGATCCGTGATGGCGCATATGACGTTATTGCCAATAACCGCTACAAAGTATTTGGAAAGCTGAATAGCTGCATGTTGCCGCCGCCGCATATCCGCAAACGATTTTTGGATAAATGAAAATAAGAGAGCCAGGATGGAAAAGCGATTGCTTTTCTATCCTGGCTTTTTTGTGTCTGGTTTCCATTGGGCGTTTCCGCTTTTTGAGTCTGCTGTGGCGAAAACTCGCTAAACCAATTCGGAACGGTGCTCCTGCATCGCTTCGCTGCTTCGTCGCAAAGAGATGTCCCAAATTCTATTTGGTTCATCTCTTCGCAGTCGCTTTTCAGTGTCCAGACTCCAACGGCCAACTTTTCGAGTCGTAAGTCGCTCTGACTAGGCGGCTGAAAACATGCCGCTACGCCAGAACGCCTTACGCTTGTCGGAGCTGAGCGGCCGTTTCCGCTTTTCTATTGTCCAGACTCCTGCGGCCCAGCTCTTCGGGTCATAAGCCAGCCCAACTGCGCGGCCGAGGCCACTTCGTTGGTCTGTCTTATGCCTGTCAGAGCTTAACGGGCACAGTCGCTTTTCTTATTCAAAATTACTGATCCGCCAATATTGGCTGGCAATGGGACCTGCCATCCAGGATAATCCTTTATCCTCGGCTTCATGGATTTGCCCCCACTCCGCATTGCGTCCGCTCTTCAGATATACTTCATGATTGGGAGCCTGGTCGTGGATGCCGATGATGTCATAGACGCCGTTCCGGTAAAAGTTTGCGGTTAGCTGATAATCGATGTCCGGTGAGGCAACTAAAGGGTTGCCGACGGAATGCTTCAGATCGATGGCAATTTTATGGTGGTCTTCTTTTACTTCTTTCAATTCGATGCCCGCCGCAGAAGCGACATCTGCTTTGCGGAATTTTTTTCTCCAATTATAGGCTATGGTTGTTCCCACATCTTTTGAACAATCCACTAAAGCTCTATCTTCGGTAAACCGGACACTAAGGTCGACGCGTGTTCTGTATTCAGGCGATTCGGGGTCAAAGCTGCGGCCATCCCCTTTAAAAAAGCGGTTTAAGGACATGAGGTTTGGGTTTGGCATTATTTCTTCTCCAATGAATGTTAAATAGCGCAGCTGCCATTCGGGTTGCTGGATATGGTCTTTTTGGGTCGGCTGTTCAGCCAATAACTGTTCCCTGTTGGCTACACGTTTAATGATCCAGAATTCTTCCATCGCCGCCTGCTCCTGTGATGATCTCACATTGACCATGCCGAAAACTGTCGCCAGTAATGATTTTCTGTGTTTCATGTTTTCTTCGGATTTCTCCAGCGGCCGCTTGCCGTGCACCCAATACGTATAGGCTTTCTTGCTGTCCGCTTCGAAATCAGTGAACTGATTTTTATCAGTATCCGTTATGAATTCACCATCACGGTAAATATCAAAGTTGGCAATGCCATCAATTGCTCCCCAGGCAATGGCGATTTTTGAATCAGAGACAATCGTACTTACGGTGATTTGCTGAAGGCGATTGATAAAATCATCCAGATAATTTTCAGTTCCCGTCTGCAATTTGATTCGGTCAATCACTTTTTCATCAAGGTCCAGCCTTTCGATGGAGTAAATATACATTTCACCTGGGGTCAGCCCTTCATCTTTGAAAGAATTGTCTGTGCCTTTATATATTACTTTTCCATCGCGTTCTAGCCGGCAGGTGCCTCCGGTATTTGACCAGATGAAAAATATCGAGGTATCGGTTTGTTCAAGTAATTCCAGTTCCAGGCGCATCGGCATAATCTACCTCTCCTCATTAGATTTTTCTTTTCAATACCCGGAATTCCAAAATCTTGAACCCATAAATAGTAAGAATGAAACATTTGTAACAGAAATAAAACATATAAATGGTCTAACAGATTGTATAATATAGGTAATTACAATATACGGAGGCGTTTTTATGGCACATCCGGCAAAAATGCTCAAAGAGTTAAAAGAAAATAAGCCGAACGCTTCGATTGACCATTGGATTTTCGGTATTTTTCATACAAGCCGATCTGATAAAGTGGATGGATTTAAAGGGTTGCTTGCGGCAAGTGAAGAATCATTAATCTTTAAAAGTGGCGGTACAGGAGAAGACTCCTATGTAATGGAAATTCCTCTGACTGAAGTTGCAGAAGCAGAAGCGGAACTGACGGGAACGGTGAATATGATTATTCACCTTATCGACGGCGGACACATGGAAATGTCTTATATTTCACGTGGGAATCCACAGGAGTTTTTACAATTTCTTAAATCGCAGCGGGAGAATCCGGCAGAGGGATTATTGTCGATCGATCATTCACCGAAATAATTCAAATGACATTTAAAATATTATGGCATTATAAAAAACCGGACCTCTTTATCAGGAGCTCCGGTTTTTGTGCCTTAACTTCTATTCTTTATCAAAGAAAATATGCTGCACTGTCCACTTTTCACCCACTTCTAACAGGCCAAAGGAATATTGAGGCTGACGGCGTTTATCTGTCGGGGAACCGGGATTGAAAAGAGTCACCCCATTTATTTCTTTCATCAGCGGTATATGAGAGTGGCCGAAAACAATTAAATCGACTTCATCTTCGGCAAAAGCTTCGACAGCGCGCTGTTCGGTAGTTTTACCTGTGCCATCCCCGTGCACGATTCCTATTTTCAAGTTCTCCACAGTAACAATTTTCTTTTTGCCGAAGCGGTCGACTATTTCCCATGGATCGACATTTCCCGCGACGCCGATAGTTTCTGTATAAGCAGAGAGCTCAAAGAAGACGTCAAGGTTTTGCCAATCCCCTGCATGTAAGATCAAGTCTGCCTCTTCACAGGCGTCCAAAAGGATTTTCGGAAGTTGCTTTGCTCTTGCAGGGATATGCGTGTCGGACAAAATCAAAACTTTTTTCATCAGCAAATGCCTCCAGTAAATTGGATTTACCTTACTGTATCAAACAGTGAGCCCTAAGTCTAAGCCTGTGTCACAGAACTGACATGGTTAATATTCGGGCGAAAGGGAAACTGTATATTACAGTTTACAAGTATAGTGTGGAGGGATGAACAATGAAAAAACCGAGTCTGAATAAAATGATTTTCACTGGTACAGTTTTTGCAGGAGGCATTGTCCTATTCAGGAATATCAGAAAAAAGAGCGGAAAAAAAGTATGGGTCTATGAAGATAACGATATGCGCAACAGCGTTACCGTGGACCGTGAGGAAAGTGTAAATGCCCAATATGATGAGGCGGAAAAAGGGCTGACGCAATTGGATTCCGCTTTCCGTTCGGAATGGCAGGCGAATGGGTTTCCGCAAACACATCGGGAGCTGGAGAATTTGGAAAGCGATAAATGAGAACATGAAATATATGCGGCTGGAAGCGGCTTAGTCCGAAGTTTTTAAATCAGGAGGAGTGTAATATGGCTGATGAACGTAAAATTGTCTGCTATATAGCTGAAAGTCTTGATGGCTACATAGCAACAGAAGATGATTCCCTGGATTGGCTGTTCAAGGTGGAAGGAGAAGGCGATGCCGGGTATGCGGAGTTCATGGAAACAATCGATACGGTGGTAATGGGAAGAAGAACGTACGACTGGGTGATGGATATGGAAAAAGGCGAGTATCCTTATGAAGGGCTCAAATCTTATATCTATTCACGCTCTGTACCTGACAAGTCTGCCGGCGGTGATATCGAATTCATCGATATGGACATACCGGCATTTGCGGATATGCTTAAAAGCACGCCGGGTAAAAATATCTGGATTATTGGCGGATCGGAGTTATTGGCTGGCTTCATGGATGCCGGTTTGATAGATGAGTTTGTCATCTCCATCGCTCCCGTAGTGATCGGCCGAGGGATTCCTTTGTTTCAGAAATCCGACCTGATGACGGAATACAGATTGAAAGAGGTGAAAAGATACGGGGAGTTCGCGCAATTGCATTACATTTCGAAGTAAAATCCTCCCGCTGATCAAGAGGGAATTTCCCTCGAATTAAAAATAAAATGTTTAGATCTATTTTCATAGGGAATTTCTAGTTAGAGGACAAAACTATCCGAATGCGCAATGTACGGGCATGGAAGTTTTTAGAATGGAGAGGAACTATGAAAATCTTGAATCAGAACATATTTGGTGGAGCGGTCCTGGCCGTTGTTTTTTTATGTCTGCCTTTAGCGGAAGCCCAAGCGGCTCAACACCGGATTTCAGGGCCTGGCGTGGATAACGGGGAAGAGATTCGGGAGCAGCTGGCTCGAATGGGCTATTATGACGAAGACGTCACCGGTTATTTTAATTTCATCACCAGCAATGCAGTCACGAGATTTCAGGAAGACTACGGTCTGCCGCCGACAGGCATTGTCGGACCACTTACTCAGATGAAATTGGAAAATGTTGAAATGATGGCGAAGATTGTCCACGGGGAAGCCCGGGGAGAAAGCTTTATCGGCAAAGTCGGCGTGGCGGCTGTGGTCTTGAACCGCATCGAATCGCCTGATTTTCCGGACAGTACGGAAGAAGTCATTTTTCAGCGCAATGCCTTTACGGCTGTAATTGACGATCAATACCTGCTGACTCCGAACAGGAGCGCTTATGATGCAGTCAAAGAAGCGATGGATGGCGTTGACCCGACCATGGGAGCTGTATTCTATTACAACCCAGCAGGGGTCACTGACGATTGGATATTTTCAAGGACTGTCCTCACACAGATCGGCCGCCATTTCTTTGCAGAATAAACACAGGCAGTCAATAATCATATCAAACACGAAAGGCCACCCTGGGGTGGTCTTTTTCATTGGCCCAATAAGCTGACTTATTTGTTGAAGAGAACCGCTTTTGCTTTTGTGATGACATGGTCTTCATCATCGTAGATCAGGCAATCTGCATGAATGAGGTTGCGTCCTTCCTTTACTGCAAATGCGCGGGCGGTCAGTACTGAAGATTTGCTGTTTTTCAGGAATGTCACATTCAAGTCGACGGTCACGGCCTGCTGCCGGCCCTGTTCATCAGGAGCGACCGTATTGCATAAAGCGACTTCGGCGAGCGTGGAGATGATGCCTCCATGTATAAGTCCGGCGCTGTCGATGTATAATTCTTTGATCGGCAAAGTCACCTTTACACTGTTTTCTGTTGTTCGCTCGTATTCCATTTCAAGAAACTTATCGAATGGCTGGCGGATAAACATAGCTGGAGCCTCCTTCAACATTTCTTAACTCTCTACAATCCTTATTCTCTTCTGATGCCTTTGATTCCTTTTTACTGAAACATGCCATTTCGTCTGGTCATTATGGAGTCCCTGAAAAGTCTTGAAATTACATTTATTTATGTAAACCGGTCTTTTGAACTTTTCTGCCCAGCAAATCAAGGAAGTCTGTTGGATACATAAAAACTGATTTAAAATCTATACTGGTTAGAATGAAAAATATAGTTAATCGAATGGAGGGAGAGAAAAAATGAAATTCGTAAAAGCATTTTTATTCACAGCAATGGTATTCGCATTTTTAAGTTTTTCTCAAACAGAAACGAAAGCTCATTTCCTGGATCTTCATACCGGAATGGCAGGGGAGGAAGTAACAGCCCTTCAAAGGGATTTGCAGAAACTTGGTTATTTCCACGTGGCGCCGACCGGTTATTTCGGTGAAATTACAAAAAACGCGTTGATCGGTTATCAAACGGATTTCGGTGTTCCTGCTACCGGTTATTATGGCCCGCTGACACAAAGCAGAATGGCGGAAACAGAAATTATGGCACGCGTCGTCCACGGTGAAGCGCGTGGTGAAAAATACGCAGGAAAAGTGGCGGTCGCGGCAGTCATCTTGAATCGCGGCCAATCTCCGCGATTTCCCGATTCTATCGAGAGTGTAGTATTTCAGCGCAATGCCTTTACGGCAGTCAATGATAAACAATATTACCTTGTACCTGACAGCTCAGCTTATCAAGCTGTGAAAGATGCGGTCAAAGGCTGGGATCCGAGTCACGGTGCGACTTATTACTATAATCCAAGCGGTGTGACGGACAGCTGGATCTTTTCCCGGACTACCATTACGAAAATAGGCAAGCACGTTTTTGCCAAATAAGTGAACAGTCCTGCCTTATCTCTAAAAGGCAGGCTTTTTACTGCCCAAAACCCTATTGTAAGGAAGGGCTCTCTATTATAATGAAGCCAGAGCTTAAGAAAGGCGGCAGATAGAGAGATGTATACGGTGATTTTATATGCTCATATATTAAGTGCAGCATTATCAATCGGACCGTTCTTTGTATTGATTCCTCTAGTTAATCGAATTAGGGAATCGGATACGAAATCCTTATCCGGCCTGGTTGCTACATTCCGCTCGGCTACCCGGCTGGTGATGCATGCTGGACATGTACTGGTTGCGACGGGTGTGCTGCTGGTCTGGCTGGGACCCTGGCCATGGTATTCCCCGTGGATCCTGATGACGCTCGCGGTAATGTTTTCTTCTGTATTTTTCCTTGCACGCGCGTTTTCTCCCGTGCTGAAGAAGTTTGCTGAACCGGAGGCTGATCAATCCGCTCTGGCCGAAAAATTGAAGCGCTCACTGTGGATTTACATAATGCTGCTATTGCTGATGCTGTGGTTCATGGTGGATAAGCCGACTCTATGGCAATAAACGAAAAACTGATGTCTCGCTCCAATATGGGCAGGACATCAGTTTTTATTTCGATGAAAATTCATCCCTTCAATGCGCCTGCAGTCATGCCTGCGACAAAGAAGCGCTGCAGAAAGACATAGGCGATGACCATTGGAGCGGATGCGATGATGACGCCGGTGAACAGCATCGGATAATTGGTCGAATACTCGCCTTGGAATTCAAGCAAGGCAAGCGGCAGTGTCTTATAGGCGTTATCGGTGATGAACAGCAAAGGATAGAGCAGATCATTCCAATGCATAACGAAAAGGAAAATCGCCGTGGCCGATAGGGATGGCAGAGAGAGCGGAATGGCCACTTTCGTGTACATCTGCCAATTTCCGGCTCCATCAATCGTCGAAGCTTCAAACAATTCTCTTGGCAGCGTCTTCATAAAGCCTGTCAGAATGAAAACCGCGATAGGCAAGGTGACTGCGATATTGACGAGGATCAACCCAAGCAGGCTGTTCGTCAAATTCAAATCCAGCATAAGTGAATACAATGGAACCATATTAACCTGGGCTGGCACCATCATGCCGAGCGTAAACAGGCCGAAGAGAATATTGCCCATCCAGTTCTTCAGGCGGCTGATGCCAAAAGCGATCATCGAAGCAAAGAATAAAGTCAAAACAACTGAGAACAAAGTGACAATGGTGCTGTTCATAAAATACCCGGCCATCGTCTGTTCCTGGAAGATGGCGCTGTAATTGCTCCATTGGAAGCCGTCTTCCGGCAATCCGAGCGGGTCCCTGAACGTCTCCTGCAATGTCTTAACAGAAGTAAGGGCAACCATCAGCAGTGGTATCAAAATCAGCAGAGCATAAACCGCCAACGAAAATTTTCGGAATAACAAAAAATCCCCTCCTTCTAATAAGAAATGCGGTCAGAGCGCAAGGCTTTAAACTGCAGGAATGTGATGAAAGCAATAATAATCATGAACAGAACCGATATGGCGCTGGCATATCCGAAATTATAACTTCGGAAAGCGACATCAAAAATGTAAGTGGCGATAATTTCCGTTGAATTATTCGGACCGCCTCCAGTCATGGCGAACACCAGGTCAAACGCTTTGAAGGACTGAATGGTCGTATACGCAATGACGATGGTGGCAGAAGGAGCGAGCAGCGGCCAGGTGACTTTCCGGAACGTCTGCCATTTGCTTGCCCCTTCAATTTTCGCCACCTCATAAAGGTCTTCCGGAATCGCCTGCAGACCGGCGACAAAAATGATCAGCATCTGGCCGGCATGGAACCAGATTTGTGTGACAGCCAAGGAGTAGATGGCGATATCAGAATTTCCGAGCCAATTCTGCTGAAGAAAATCGAGTCCGAGCAATTCCAGGATCTGATTCAGGATCCCTAAAGAAGGATCGTAGATGAACGCCCAGATAAAAGCGACTGAAACAGAAGAAAGTATAGTCGGGAAGAAATAAAGCGCCCGAAGAAATAAATTGGCTTTTGTATTTTTCAAAACAATCATAGCGAAAACTAGAGCAGTCAAGGTCTGGAAGACAACGACCATCAGCATGAACTTCAAGTTATTGCCGACTGTCTTCCGAAATACAGAATCACCGGTCAGTGCCCGTTCGTAATTTCCGACTCCGACAAATTGATAAGCGTCACTCAGCCCATCCCAATCGGTAAAGGAATAGAACAGGGCACTGACAGTGGGGTACAGGAAAAAGATGCTGTAAAGAAGCAGCCCCGGTAAGAAAAACAGATAAATCGTCTTTGAAATCTTCATTCAGCTATTCCAGGTTTTCTTCGACAATTTGTTGTGCTTCCTCCGCCGCTTCCATCGGATCGGCGCCTCCAAGGACGTTTTCAATGGAACTTAAAACAGCTGCTTCAACTTGTGCATTGGTGATAAGGAACCGGGGCTGGAACCGTGTTTTTCTTTCATCAATCCAATAAGCGGTATTCTGCAGCACTTCTGATTCGTATTCTACGTCGTTCACAGTCAAATGCTGCCCGGTTTCATTGGCGTACTGTGAAGCGATTTCCGGTCGGCTGAGGAACCGGATGAACTCTTTCGCCTCTTCTTTCTTTTCGGAGTTGCTGTTGATTGCCAGCATGAAAGTGGCGGTGTTGATGCCTTCATATTCCGCTTCACTTTCTTCAACTGTAATCGGTGCCATCAAATCGAGTTCAAGATCAGGATTCAAATCGAGAAGCGACGCCATATGATAAGATCCGGTGGCGAGCATGGCGGCTTCTTCATTAGCTACCATTGCCATGGCAGAATCTTGGCTGGTACCAAGCGCATCGGGTTGGATATAGCCTTTTTGCTCAAGCAGCTGGAAATCTTCCAGCGTTTTAACCCACCATTCATTTGTCAGGGATTCTTCGCCATTCTGCAACTTTTGGAAAACTTCTTCATCAGGTGCATTATTCATCATCATGCTGTTCATAAATTGATTGGGTCCGATATCAGCGCCTGGAAAAGCGATAGGCGTAATATCGTTCTCGAGCAGGGTATCGGCCATTTCCTGAAATTCAGTCCAGCTTTTAGGCACTTCCAGACCAAGCTCATCGAACATGCCTTTGTTGTAGACAGGCATATTGAACACCAATTGATACGGCAAAGCCAATTGCTGGCCATCCTTTTCACCGACACTGATCAAGCTCTCATCAAAATTTCCGACGAAATCTTCTCCGCTCAGATCTTCAAAAAAACCGGCATTTGCAATAGCTTCAAATTGCGCTCCGGGAAAAGAGGTGAAAACATCCCCTGTCGAACCGTCTGTCAGCATGCGCTGGCCGGTTGCCTGATATTGTTCAGATGGATAGATATTCATTTCGACGCCGATTTCGGGATATTCTTTTTCGAATTGGGCGATGATATCATCAAAAACTTCTTTGTCTTCTCCGCGCCAATGGATGAAGCTGATTTGTGTCCGGTCTTCCGATCCGCTTTCACTTTCAGAACTGCTGTCGGGACTTTCGCCGGCGCAGCCTGCCAACGCAAGAAGAGGCATAATAAGTAACGAAGTAATGGAAATTTTTTTGTTTATCATGTCAGAATCCTCCCTTTTTCTATTTATGTATCCTTATTACCTGTTATACCGTAAATCTGTCAAAAATAACAGAATAATTAGATTTTATGTATGACCTGCCAATAAAAAGAAGGACATGAAAAAGCACAAGCTATGGGCTTGCGCTTTTTTCTTCTTCATTCTTCCCGTACAAGGGGAAGCGTACAGCAACGGAAGGCACCGCCGGACTTGATGATTTCTGAAAAATCCACTTCTATGACGCGGAAATCATTTGCTCTCAAAAGTGTATTAACTCTAGTGTTCTGAGGCTGGCTGAACACACGGCGCCCGCCGATGGACAGGACATTTGTGCCGAGGGCGAATTGTTCTTTTGCGTCAACCGGCAATAGAGTATAGCGTTTAGAGAGCATATCAATCGTCTCTTGATCAAGTGCATCTTCAAATATCAAAGCTTCGGTTGGTGAAAGGATATTGAAGACACAATCGAGATGCAGGTATTTCTCGTTAAAAGCAATCGGAATTACGTTGAAGTCAGGAAGTTTCTTTTTTAATCCTTCAATGGCATTCTTGCTGGTTCGGCTGCTGATTCCGACGAAGACGGTATCGCGGTCAATCAGGACGTCGCCGCCTTCAACCCGCTTTCCATTAAGTGTTTCCGCATTGAAATTATTTTGCTTCAGCCATTTTTGAAGAACTCCTTCTTCACCTTGGCGGATTTCAGAAGCCATTTCAGCGATGAAAACTGTATCACCGACAGTAAAACCGATATCACGTGTAAAAACCTGCTCGGGAAAAGCATCGGAAGGGTTCAGTAAATCTGTTTCTACACCTTCACGCTGCAAAGCATCCAGAAATTGTTTGTGCTGCTGCATGGCTTTGTCTGTATCGATGTTTTCTTCCTGGTATCTTTTTTGCACATCATTGATGACGTCTTTTATTTCCATATATTCCGGCGGGCATAACAGTACGCGACGTAAAGAGTCATATTCGCTTTTGCACCTGGCCGACGGTGATGATTTTGTGAATGCTGACATAATAGTTTCCTCCAAAATTTCTAGTTATTACTAACGTTATTCCCGTTTTGGTGGTGAATTAAAACCTGTAAAATGAGAAGATTGGAAGTGAACTTGAAGAAACCGCAGCAAAGGAGATTTTAGATATGAAAATAACACAGCAGGAAATTCAGGAAGACCGGGATTTTATCCGGCAGAAAGTGGTCGAACACAATAGAAACAGTTTGCCGGAACAGCTGAAAAGTCCATACGGTAATACAAGTTTCATTGCGAGAGGTGATGAAGGGGAAATTATTGGCGGCATTACGGGGACCTATTTTTGGCAGCACATGCATATTGATTTCCTGTGGGTCGACCCGGCACAGCAGGGAAGCGGCATCGCTGCAGAATTGATGGCGAAGATGGAGCAGTACGCGCGGGAATTGAAGTGCAGGCTGATGACGGTGGATACGTTCAGCTTCCAGGCGCCTGGTTTCTACAGTAAACAGGGTTTCCGGGAATTCGGCACGCTCGAAGATCATCCAGCCGGACACAGCCAGCATTATTTTGAAAAGCGGCTGACTGAATAATTACAATGGAAACGTATATTATGGAATGAATGAAAACCGATATTACGCAAAACAGCTTCGCTTTCCTGGGGGCTTGCGCTGAGCTAACTCGGGCTCGTAATACTTCGCCCGAGTGGATCTCAGCACTTCGCTCGAACCGGAGTTGGAAAGCCAACTCCGGTTCTGCTCCCTTGGGAGTCTTCGCTGTTTTGCTCCATATCTCAGAATCGCTTTCTATAAAGAAGTCATCTAACTAGTTTGGTTTTCTGAGAATATTATCCAAGAGTTTCTATAGATATAAAATGTAGCAGCAGGCGGCGACTCCTGCAGGAAACAGAGCGAGTCCTGAGACCCCGCAGGAGCAAAGCGACGAGGAGGCTCAGGCAGCTCCCTGCGGAACGCGTCCGCCTGCAGCGAAATGATTGAAGCAGATTATGTTTCTCGACAGCCTGAAAAAAACGGACACCTAGTGGGTGCCCGTTTTTCAATATTTCTTTATTCCTGATAAAAGACTTTATCCACATTGTATTTCGCTTTTTGCGTGTTGATCAGGTAGGTTTCATAAATTTCGCGTTCCATCGGATCTTCCACAATGGATACAGTGATGCGATGCACTTCGTCACGGTGGTTCTTAAGTGGCGATACATTGTCCTCAAAATGTTTTTTCACACGCTGGCGCAGTTTGCGGGCTTTGCCGACAAACAGCAATTCGCCGCTGTGGTTGAAGAATTGGATGATGCCGCCTTTATCGCGCGGAATCTCGTGAAGGTCGATGAAACCATATAATGGCTTGATCACCGCTTCGTCGCCTGTAATTTCCTGTTTGCGCTGTGTAATTGTCACATCAGCTTTTGGTGGTTGAATATTAATCATGCTTATCACGTCCTCTATTATCGTAATGCTCATTTTAACACAAAAGAGAGCGGAAATCCATCCGCTCTCAGCTTGCTCTATTAGACAGTCTCTAATTGATTTTCCGCGTCTTCTTCACCTTGCAGGATTTCAAATACCTTGCCATATGTGTTTTCACGTTCCAATACGTTTACAAGCACATGCGCAACATCCGCGCGAGGGATTGAACGGCCTTCAAGTGACTTGAAACCTTCTGTCGACACTTCGATTTTTCCTGTTTTGTCTTCGTCCGACAAAGCTCCAGGACGTACAATAGTGTAATCGAGATTGGTTGACTGCAGAAGTTCGTCCGCAGTGCGTTTTGCCACAAGATATGGTTTCATCTCTTCGCCGCCCGCATCCGGATTATCGGATCCGACGGAACCTAGCTGAACAAAGCGTTTCACACCTTTATCCTGGGCGTATTTTGCAGCTTTTACTGAACCCCATAAGTCGATGGTCAACGTTTTTTCAGCTCCGGTTTTCGGACCTGAACCGGCTGCGAAAATTACAGCATCGACATTGTCGAAAGCATTGCTGAAGTCCTCTTCAAGGTCAGCCAATACTACTTTGGAGGCGCCGAGCTCCTCCATTTTGGCTTTTTGCTCTTCTTTTCTGACCATTGCAACGGCATTATGATTTGTTTCCGCCAATTCCTTGACGATATTTCTGCCTACTTGTCCATTTGCTCCAATTACTAAAACATCCATTAAAATTTCCACTCCTCTAATTTATCATTATCTTATTATTATTCCCTTTATTTTAATGAATAAACAATGTGCAAAGAAGGTAAAGGGAAAGTGAGGCAGGCATATGCCGTTAAAGCTGTTAAAACGAAGTGGAAAAGGCTAGAATAGAAATAAGACGGAGGTGGACCATATGGAAATTACCGATTTTACATTTCACAAAATCAATGATCCAACAGGAATAATGGAAAGTGATCGCTACGAATTTTTGCTTACTGTCGAAGTGGATGAAGATGATGAACTTTACACAGAAGCCGGCCTTGACCTGCGTGTCATTATGGCTGCCGATGAAAGTGGAGCCCGCATCGCGCATTATAACTTCATGGATAAGCAAACGGGCAAAGCGATGGAGTTTGCGCTTGAAGATGATGAAGAAGCAGAAGTGCAGGCATACTGCCGCGATAAACTTTCCTTATAAGAAAAAACCTCCAACCGACTGGGTTGGAGGTTTTTCTTACTATTATTTAAATTTTAACTTCCACATCAGCGGCTTCCCGCAATTCTTCAATGCGGTCATAGACTGCTTGTTTTTCGTTCTGGTCTTCCAGGGACTGGAGGATCATCGGCTTCATTTCTTCGAATTCTGGCGTTTCTCCCTCAGTGGAGTCGACATAACCCTGATAAGCTTCTTTAAGATCTTCTTCTGTCACTTCTGCGCCTTCTATTTCATCCGCAAGATAGCTTTCATAAATCAATTGCTCACGCAGCTGTTGTTTCATATCATCTAATGTGAAACCGGTTCTCTTCAGCGCAACATTCATCTGTTCTTCGTTTTCGAATTGATTTTTCAAATCTTCAAAACGTTGCTCCAAAACTTCTTCATCCACTTCATGGCCTTTTTCAATGGCATCCTGGATAACCAATTTATTGCCCACAATGACAGAGATGGCTTGCTCTTTCACTTGCTCCGCAACTTCCGGATCATCGGCTTTCTTGCCCTGGGTGGCAACAGAGCTTTCCAATTGACGGGCTACACTATTATAGACAGTGCCTTTGATTTCTTCGCCGTTCACGATAACTACTACATCATCGGCAGCCGGCAAGTCGAGATCCGTAGCAGGTTCATCAATTACCGTTTCCGGAACTGCTTCTGACTCCACGGGTTCAGAAGTTTCTTCTGCTTTATCTTCGTCTGAACAAGCACCAAGCATTAATAGTAAAGAAAGGGGTAAAGCCATTAACTTCATCTTTTTCATCGTGCAATTCTCCTCTTCAATCTTTCTCGTTAAAGTAAACCACATTTGTTCGAAGGTTACAAATACTTCCGTATTCCTATGATACAAAAAGATGGTATGATTAATTAATTACTTCTTTCAATAATAATAACCATCATGGGGGAATTCGAATGACGAAAAGCAGCAATATCAAAACACGTAAAACACTTGATATAATCCAGCCGTATTCACCTGGAAAGCCGATATGGGAAGTGCAGAAGGAATTGGGGCTTGACCGTGTCATCAAAATGGCTTCCAATGAAAATCCGTTAGGGCCTTCTCCAAAAGCAGTCAAAGCCATTCAGGAAAGCCTTGCGGACCTGAACCGCTATCCGGATGCAGACGCCAGTGTCCTGCGCCAGGCGATTGCCGACCAATACGGCGTTGCAAAACAGCAGGTCATTACGACCAACGGCGCTGACGAATTGATTACATTAATATCTGAAGCCTTTCTGGAACAAGGGGATGAAATCATCGTACCTTCTCCGTCATTCAGCGAGTACGATTTCGGAGCGCATATTATGGGAGCGGTCGTTAAACAAGTGCCTTTTGATGAAGGCTTTCAATATAATGTAGATAAACTCCTCGAAGCCATTACTGAAAAAACGAAAATCATCTATATCTGTTCGCCGAATAACCCCACAGGCACGTATATCGCCAGGAAAGAAATGGCGCGTTTATTGGCGGAGCTGAATGATATATTGGTGGTATTTGACGGGGCTTACAGCCAATTTGCCGATGAAGAAGACTATACCGACGGACTTGAATTTGTAGCCGAGGGGCAGCCGGTAATCGCTTTACAGACTTTCTCTAAAATCTATGGCATCGCCGGCGTGCGGATCGGTTATGGCATTTCTTCGGAAGAAATCATCAAATCCATCCTGAAAGTGAAAGAGCCGTTCAACGTCAACACTTTGGCACAAATTGCAGCTTCGGCAGCAATTACGGATACGGAGCATGTCACTGCATCATTCAACGCCAATAGAAAAGGACGCGATTTCTTATACTTAAACTTTGAAAAAATGGGGTTGCCGTACACTGAAACAACTGCCAACTTCATCCTGGTGCAAATAGGGGCAAACGGGGAAGAGGTTTATCAGCAGCTGATGGCGAAAGGGATTATCGTTCGCTACGGCAAAACCTGGGGCTTGCCTGAACATATCCGTGTGACCATCGGTACAGATGAAGAAAATGAATTTTTCATCGATACATTAACGGAAATATTGAACCCATTAAAATAAATCCAAGCCGGCTCCTGATTGATGGGAGCCGGCTTTAGTTTATGAGAAAGAAAGCTAGAACCCGATATTCCGCAAAACAGCTCCGCTTTCCTGGTGGCTTGCGCTGAGCTAACTCGGGCTCATTGCATTACGCCCGAGTGGATCTCAGCACTTCGCTTAGTCACCTGGGAGTCTTCGCTGTTTTGCTCCATATCTCAGAAATGCTTTTTATTATGTAGCATCTTTTAAGTTCATTTAGAGGTGAGAAAGCCGACAAACAAATTCGGCGCATCACATCAAAATGAAGCGGAAGGCAACGAAGGCAGCTCGCAGCGGAACGCGTCTGTCTAGAGCGCAATGACTAAAGAAATCAACAATTTCTCGATAGCCTATAGACGGTTTCCATTTTTATGGGAGCCGGCTTTTTTGATTTTTCTGATGGAGTTTATGAACTGGAAGATGCGGGAAAAAGCACGGGAAAAGCTTAATTAGGAAGAGGTGGAAGGTTTGATATATGATTGTGCCATAATTGGCGGAGGACCAGCGGGATTGAGTGCGGCTTTGGTGCTCGGCCGTTCGAAGCGAAATACACTGCTGTTTGATGATGATCATGGACGCAACCTGGTGACATGGGAAGCACACGGCTTTCTGACCCGGGACGGCATTCAGCCATCGGAATTAAAAAAGCTTGGACGCGAAGATGTGGGAAAATATGATTGTGTACAGCTAAAGAAAAAGAGGGTTGTCAGCATCAAGCGCATCACTGAAACCAATTATCAGCTGGAAACAGCGGATGGCGACACTTTCCATAGCGTAAAAATCATCTTGGCAACCGGAGTAAAGGAAAAATTGCCGAATATACCGGACATCGAAAAATTTTACGGCACCAGTTTGTACAGTTGCCCGTACTGCGACGGATGGGAAATTCAAAATCAGCCGTTGGCAATCATCGCTGATAAAATGGTTTATGAGCTTGCCAAGAAAGTATATAACTGGAGCAAAGATCTCGTCGTTTTCACAAATGGCGTCGGCAGGCTGGAAGAAGATGAAAAAGCAAAACTCGAAGCGAAAGGCATAAAAGTTCATGAAGAAATGATCGATGGCCTGGAAGGCGAAAATGGGCAATTACGCAGAGTCAGGCTCGAAGACGGAACGCTGGTAGATCGGGCAGGCGGATTTACTACGCCGGAATGGAGCCACACGACTCCATTTGGTAAAGAACTTGGCTGCAAAATAAACGATCACGGCGGAATTGCTACAGATGATTACGGACGGACAAACGTCTGGAACGTTTATGCAGCAGGGGATGTTTCCCAGATCGTGCCGTCCCAGCTGATCATTGCTGCAGGAGAAGGCAGTGCAGCAGGGATTGGCGTCAATGGAGATCTGACGAACGAATACTTTGACACGGAATGATAAGGGCCATACAGGAAAGACAAAAGACTCCCCTTACAGGAGTCTTTTGTTGTCTTTATTGATATAACGGTTCCAGAGGAAGTTCTGGAGCAGGAACAGCAGCAAAGCCGTGATGCCTAAATTCAGGTAATACCAGATGCCGTCGCCGAAGAAGCTTAAAGGAGTAACGGTATTTGGCAGCTGCATAAGGTACAGGTAGTTAGCGTCGGTTAACGGGTTTACCAGGTAGCCGATGGCAAGCGCATAAGCGACCAGCAATAAGAAGACTTTGATAACGGAACGCAGCGTAATAGTTTCAGGTTTTGCCAAAGCCAGGAACAGGCAAGCCCAAGGGATGGCGGTGTGATGAACGAAAAACTTCCAAAAACGGAAGTGGTGGTAATCAAATGGCAAGTCCGGTGTGACCAGCGCAAGAAAGGCAGGAACAATGCCGATGAAAAAGGAAATCTGAATCCAGCTCCGACGCATGGTCAACAAACCGATCATGGCCGTAATCGAAGCCACTCCGCATAAGTGGAGGGGCACATGTCCGGCGAAATTCCAGATTCCATTTGAAATGGTCCAATATTGATAGGAAACTTCGGACAGCAATAATAATGAAAACAAGATCCAGCGTAAAACTTGGAATGGAAGGGGGCGGGACATTAATTGTTTTCTGAATACGATCAGCAGGAATATACCCAAAGCAGCAATGGCAAGCACAGTCAGGTGGCTGGCTGAGAACGGCGTAAAATAATATTGGGATGTTATACCGAACCAGCTGTCCATGCGCATGAGCCTCCGTCAAATCGATTTGTGTGAAAATTGTATCATTTGTTCCGTTGCGCCGTCTATCTGCTTTTTCGCAGCCCGAGTTGGTTGCACCACGCTTTTGGAATGCGGTAGACTTCATACAAAGAGTTGAAGGAGGCTTCCGGAGAAATGGAGCAATCGAATTTATTGTCCACTATCACTTATGTCAATACGGAACGTTCCATTGAAGCGGGAGAGTTGAAGATTACCACAAGCGAGTTCGATCTTCATTTGTATGAAGATGTCCTTGTTTCCCCCACTGCTACGTTAAACTTGAACAATGTCTGGGATATCTCGTACAAGTCTTTTTCGGATGATGCCAATCTTCTTTATTTGCATACACACAGAGGTGTTGTCACTTACAAAGTGCCAAATGATCCGGGGACGTTCGTGACCGTCTTCAAAAAAATAAAAAACGCCGATTATTGAATCGGCTGAGTTTGAGAGCTGCCACAATCTGTTGGCAGCTTTTTCTGATGAAGCTTTGGGGTATTGCGCAATGGGTGAAGAAGACATAGTGGGATAAATGAAATTCTGGAAATAGAAAAACGGCCTGGAAAATCCAGGCCGTTTTAAAATTTTGCGGTTGTTCCAACCAAGGCAAGCGGGTTATTTTATTTCATCTTTGATCAGTTCATGCAGCTCTGTCCAATTGCTGAAACGCGGCAGCTCCATGTGACGGTTATAGGACTGGTCCCTGACAAAAACATTCAATCCATCACGCGCAAGAGTTTCAAGCACTTCAGGCTTGTCATCGAAATAATAATCCAGTTGGAGTTCTTCGATAATTTTCACTTTCTCATCATCTTTCATCCCGCAGTAGAAGCGGTCGTCCTCTACAGGGAACCCTTGTTTTTTCAGCCAGGCTTTTGTGTCTTCACCGTGTTTTGCCGAGCGCGCCGTAATATAGTAGATTTCATGCCCTTCAGCTTTAAGCTGCTGCAGCACTTCGACTGCTCCCGGGTAAGTCGGACAATCAGTGTAATAGATATAATCGACTGACTTATTCCACATATTCCTGCCTTCTTCATCGGTCAGGCCGAACGCTTCATGGATCTCTACGCGGTCCAGTTCATGGAACACGTCAATAGCTACTTTCTGACCCAATTTTTCCTGGTAATAATGAAAAGCATATTCTCTTAGATTGATTAAAGTATCATCTACATCAAAACCGAATTTCATAATTTCTGATTCCTCACTTTTTAGGGTAACCGGTAAATTTAAAGTCTTTACCGATTTTCGTAAATTCTCCGTCTGCCAAATCGACAGCATCTTTCATCAACTCAAATCCGCTGCCTTCAAGGAAGGTGGGGGCATTCTTGCCGCCGACAAGCTTCGGGGCGAAATAGAGGACCACCTTATCGATCAGTCCATTTTCAAGAAATGCGGAATTGACCGTACCGCCGCCTTCGATGAATAAAGAGGATATGCCGTTTTCGCCGAGAATCCGCATCATATCGTTCACATCGGTACGTGTTTCACCGGAAGTTTCAAAGATGCGGATACCGGAATGTTCCAGCTGCTCTTTTTTGGAGCGGTCATATGTCCGGCTCGTGAAAATCCAGGTTTCGGCAGCGCCGTCCACAGCCACTTTGGAATCCAGCGGCAAGCGCAAGGAAGAGTCCAGAATGACGCGGATCGGGTTGCGGCCGTTCGGGATGCGTGCGGTCAGCTCCGGGTCATCTTCGATCACTGTGCCGACGCCGACAAGAATCGCCATATGCTCACTGCGCAATTCATGGACGTCCCGGCGGGCATCTTCGGATGTGATCCATTTGCTGTCGAGTGAATGGGTCGCGATTTTCCCATCAAGCGTTGAAGCCGCCTTTAAAGTAACAAAGGGCTTTTTAGTGGTGATGAATTTATTGAACACTTCATTCATTTTAAAGGATTCCTGCTCCCGGATACCGGAAACGACTTCAATGCCCGCTTCTTCCAGCATTTTTACACCATTGCCGGAGACGAGGGGGTTAGGGTCGAGAGCGGCAATCACGACTTTTTTAAGCCCGGCATCGATGATCGCCTGCGCGCAAGGACCGGTCCGCCCGAAATGGGAACAGGGCTCCAGCGTTACATAAATCGTACCGCCGTGCACCTCTTCGCCGGCCATCCGCAGAGCATGGATTTCTGCATGCGGTTCGCCCGCTTTTAAATGGGCGCCGACACCAACAATACGGTTATGGTTCACGATGACGGAGCCGACGAGCGGGTTAGGGTCTGTTTGCCCTTTCATGGTCCGTGCATTGTTCAGCGCGAGATCCATATAAAACTCATGATTTGGCATGGACGCTGTCCTCCCCTTTGATATGGCCGGAACGTCTTACTTTTGTATCGAGGTAAGCGGCGTTATATTCAGATTCGTCTCCCCATAAGGAAGTGCGGGAAGCGATCGCCAACCCGGCTTTTTCAATAGCGTCCACTTTTTTCGGATTATTGGTCATTAACGTGACAGGTTTGGTGCGCAATGCGCTTAATACTGCTATCGCATCATCGTAACTTCTGGAATCATCTACAAACCCAAGGCTTTCATTGGCTTCGACTGTGTCATAACCGTTCTCCTGCAGCACATATGCCATCGCTTTGCTGAACAAGCCGATGCCGCGGCCTTCATGATTTGCAAGGTAGAACAAGGCGCCGCTGCCATGCTGTGCGATGCGTTTCATCGATTGCTTCAGCTGGAAACCGCAATCGCATCGTTTACTGCCGAAAATATCTCCGGTATGGCAAATCGAATGCATACGGATCAAAGCGTCTTCGCTGTTTTCAAAATCTCCATAGACGAGTACGCTGGATTGCTGATATTCAGCCAGATTGGCGGAGGACAGCTTTTCAATGATTTTCTCGTAGTCTTCTGTGACTTCTTCAAGGTTTAACCAGCAATACCAGTTGAAAATAATTGTATCGCCGTCCAGATTGACCGGCAGACGAATCGGCCCGACCAGGTAAATAGCGCCTTCCTGTGATTTGATCATTTGTATTTTATCTTTTAAGACCGCAAATACCTGCGGTTCCAATTTCATTTGTGTCATTCAAATTCCCCCATTAATTTCTGTAATAAAAACATAGTACTACAATCGGTTACTAAAAGTAAGTAAAGAGTTCTCTCGAAATCATACTATTTTTTTAAACGATAATTATTATCGTTTAATTAAAAATGAATTCAGTGGTAAATGATTATTATTCTCAATTAAATTATATAATTCTCAATTACTTTCTTTTGATATAAAGGTATGGTATATTGTCTACATTAGAATAATTATTATTTAGAAAAGGGAGGAATTAAACATGTTACCTGAAAAACTTACAAATGCATTGAACGATCAGTTTAACAATGAATTGCAGGCAGCTCATGCCTACACAGCCATGGCAGCTTATTTTTCGAAAAAAGGCTATCACGGATTTGCCAATTTCTATTTGGTCCAATCCCGTGAAGAACATTTCCATGCAATGAAGTTCTATCATTATTTAACAGCTATGGACGAAAAGCCGGTATTGCAAAGTTTGACTGAACCGAAAAACCACTTCGTAAGTGCAATCGACGTTCTCGAAAGTTCATTGGCGCAGGAAAAAGAAGTGACCAGCAACATCTATGCCTTGGTGACTTTGGCGGATGAATTGCAGGAACATGCCACTTTATCTTTCCTTGACTGGTTTATAGAAGAACAGATGGAAGAAGAGAAAACATTCCGCGACATCATTACACGCGTCAGAGGAATCGAAGAAGGCGGCGAGTACTTCCTGAAAATGGACGACGAATTCGCAGCCAGAAAACTGGTAGAATAGTTGTAAAGAAAACAGCACACTGCTGACTGTGTGCTGTTTTTCTTTTAAGGAGATGATAAGGTGACAACGGATTACAAACCGGCCATCCATTTTAACCACGTGGATTATTCAATCAATGACAATCAAATACTGCGTGGGATTACAGGTTCATTTCCGGAAGGGAAAATTACGACGCTTGTCGGGCCATCAGGTGCCGGCAAAACAACTTTGCTGAAATTGTGCAATGGCTTGTTGTCGCCTGAATCCGGAGAAATTTACATTAAAGACAAACAAATCAACAGCTTCGAACCGGTCGAACTCCGCCGGAAAGTCGGCATCGCTTTGCAGAGTGCGCCGATGGTCAGTGGCACAGTTTATAGAAATTTAGCACTGCCAGTGGAATTGCGCGGAGAGAAATACGATAAAAAAGAAGCGGAGAACCTGTTGCGCGATGTAGGACTGGGAGAAAAATTCCTGGACCGCAAAGTCACAGATCTATCCGGCGGCCAGCGGCAGAAAGTATCCATTGCCCGGACGCTTGTCAACAAACCGGAAATTTTGCTGCTCGATGAAATCACGTCTTCACTGGACCGTACTTCATTGAAGGAAGTGGAAGAATTGATTACGCTGATCAATCGGAAATACGGCACGACCATCATCTGGATAACGCATAATCTTCAGCAGGCGCTTGATATCGGAGATTTTACCTGGGTGATGATGGACGGTGAAGTCGTTGAAACCGGCGAAAGCGATTTATTGCGGGCACCGTCCAACGACCGCGTGAAATCATTTGTTCAGGGGGGAGCGCAATGACTTATCTGACGTTATCGATCACACTGATTTTTGTTGTCATTCCGCTTGTCCTTTCAAAAACCCTGAATCTAGGGCTTGAACGCGATACCATTATTGCAACGGTCCGTTCAATCATCCAGCTGCTGCTTGTCGGCTTTATCCTGAAATTCGTTTTTGATTCGGAAAGCCTCCTCTATATCTTCCTGATGGTGACATTGATGATTGTCGCCGCTACGCATAACGCCCGCAATAAAGGTGCTTCCATCAAGGGGATCACCTGGAAAGTGGCCATTACGCTCATTTTTGTTGAAGTGCTGACTCAGGGCATCCTGATCGGCCTGAATATTACACCGCCGACGGCCCAGTACATCATTTCCATCAGCGGCATGGTCATCGGCAACTCGATGGTGCTGTCGATCCTCTTCCTCAACCGATTTACGTCGGAAGTCGAATCGCATCAGGATGAAACGGAATTGGTCTTATCTCTTGGCGGCACACCGAAGCAGGCCATCCATAACCAATTGATCAATTCGATCAAAGCCAGTATGATCCCGACCATCGAAAGTCAGAAAACGGTTGGGCTTGTCCAATTGCCCGGCATGATGAGCGGCCAAATCATTGCAGGCGCCGACCCGATTCAGGCTGTCCAATTCCAATTGCTGATCATGTTCCTGTTGCTGACGACAGCGTCAGTCACCAGTGTAATGCTCGGTTTCTTATCGTATCCGACCCTGTTCAACCAACGTATGCAATTGATTCAAAAAAGCTGACCGTGAGTTCGGCTCTTTCCAGGCGCACAAGAAATTTCATCTACTTCAATCATTTCGATGTATAGTTTTTAATCTCCCGAAGCCAGCGCAGAGACAGGAGCACAACTTTGCCTTTTCGCAGAAAGCCAAAAGAGTTAGATTACTTTTTATAGAAAGCAATTCTGAGATATGGAGCAAAACAGCGAGACTCCCAGGGGGTTAGAATCGGAGTTGGTAAACCAACTCCGATTCGAGCGAAGTGCTGAGATCCACTCGGGCGAAGGGGACCGAGGCCGAGTTAGCTCAGTGCAAGCCCCCAGGAAAGCGAAGCTGTTATGCGCAATATCGATTATTTAGATTAACCTTTTTCTCAATAAGCTATAAAAAAGCTGACCCTATGGTCGGCTTTTTTATTTTAGGACTTTTAGATTTCAAAAGGTGTAAAAAGTCCTCCTAATAGTTGGATAATATTTTAAATTTATGGAATATGAACTGTTTTTAAATTTTTCCAATTTGTTTATTGACCGGTCGGTATGTTAGTGCTTTAATTATCATTAAATTAAAAATATTTAATTAATTGGAGGGAAGAATGGATGGCAAAAACGATTACTGGCGAAGTGCTGCAAGGGCCCCTGACGAAAGAAGGAAATGAAGTGAAACCTGCAAGCGCGGGAGGAGCAGCGGAAGTACCGGACTTTGAAAAGATCGAGCGCTCTGAAGGATTCAAACATTTGATGCGCAAAAAGAAAATGTTTCTTATTCCGGCAACCACTTTATTTTTAGGTTTATATCTGGCTTTTAATATTGTTATTTCCTATACGAACTGGCTGGATGCGCCGATTGCGGGCGACATTCCATGGGTCTGGGTATTTGCATTTGGATTATTCGCGATGACATGGATACTTGTAACCGTTTACATGAAGCGGGCGGCTCAATTCGATAAGATGGCCGAAGAGACATTGAAGGAATTCGGCTATCAAGAGAAGGGGGATATCCGATGAATGCTACGGTCATAATCATATTTTTAGTCATCGTCGCGATGACATTGGTCATTACATATTACGCAGCCAAGAAAACGAATTCCGCCAGCGACTTCTATACAGCGGGCGGCGGCCTCACAGGCTGGCAAAACGGTATGGCGATTGCCGGTGACTACCTGTCCGCTGCGTCTTTCCTGGGTATTGCAGGTTCGATCGCCTTATTCGGTTTTGACGGCTTCCTTTTTTCAATCGGTTATTTAGTGGCTTATCTTGTGGTTTTATTCGTTGTGGCTGAACCGCTGCGAAATCTCGGTAAATATACGCTGGCAGATATGATTAACGCCAGATTCAATGCTAAAAAAGTCCGTGGTGCTGCAGCACTCAGTTCAATTACAATCGTTATCTTCTATATGATTGCCCAGTTGGTGGGAGCAGGCGCGCTGATTCAGCTATTATTCGGCATCGATTATATATGGGCCGTGCTGCTTGTCGGAATCATGATGACGATTTACGTATTGTTCGGAGGCATGACTGCCACAAGCTGGGTGCAGATCATCAAAGCGATCCTGCTGATGTTGGGGACAGTTGTCCTGTCATTCCTGGTTTTGAAGAATTTCAACTTCAATATCATGGAAATGTTCACGCAAATGAAAACGGCGACGCCTCATGGGGAAGCTTATTTAAAACCTGGCGTGAAATATGAAATCCCGTTGGATACGATTTCCCTGATGCTGGCTTTGGTTCTTGGAACGGCTGGCCTTCCGCATATCCTGATGCGCTTCTTTACAGTCAGGGACGCGAAGACGGCAAGAAGTTCCGTAATGTGGGCGACATGGATTGTCGGCATATTCTATGTCATGACCATATTCCTTGGCTTCGGCGCAGCAGCATTTGTGGGTGCTGACTTGATCACTTCAACAAATCCGGCTGGGAATATGGCAGCGCCTTTACTGGCCCAAGCGCTGGGAGGAGACATTCTCATGTCATTCATCTCGGCGGTGGCCTTTGCGACCATCCTGGCTGTTGTTGCAGGACTTGTGCTGTCCGGTGCTTCAGCGTTTGCCCATGATATCTACGGGCAAATCATCAAAAAAGGGGAAGCGACAGAACGCCAGCAGATGCTGGCGGCCAGATATGCATCTGTCGGTGTGGCAGCATTCTCGATCCTGCTGGCGATTTTCGCTCAAAGCCTCAACGTGGCTTTCCTGGTTTCTTTGGCATTCTGTATTGCGGCAAGCGCTAATCTGCCGGTTATCGTCTATACGATTTTCTGGAAAAAATTCAATACGGCAGGAGCTGTTTCAGCCATTTTGACCGGTTTGATTTCCGCTCTGGTGCTGGTATCGGTCAGCCCGAGTGTCTTAAGCCCGGAAGCTGGTGCAGCGATTCTTACCGGAACTCCGCTGTTTCCGTTGACTAATCCGGCGATTGTCTCCATTCCACTTGGCTTTATCGGAGGATTTGTCGGTACACTGGTTTCCCGTGAAATCGATGCGAAGAAATTTGCCGAAGTCAAGGTACGCGCGAATACAGGCGGCTTCAAACAATTATAATATGCATTCAATCTAATGCCGAACGGACGCCATTGCGCCCGTATGCTAGGCGAAGTGTAAATCAGACCCGGCAGCGTTTATGCCGGGTTTTATTTTTTAAAAAACAAAAGGAGGAGTTAAAATGCCGGATATTCATTTGATACCGTATCGTATAGAAGAAATTTCATCGAGAGCGCCTCAGATTCCGGAAGGCGTCCGGATGATTCAGGCGCCTGCTGTATGGGATGCCGCGGAAAAAGGGAAAGGGAATGTCATCGCGATTTTGGATACGGGCTGTCAGCCGGACCATCCGGACCTGAAAGACCGAATCATCGAAGGAAGAAATTTCACGCCTGACTTTGGCGGAGATCCATCCAATTTTGATGACAATAACGGACACGGTACCCACGTAGCAGGTACGGCTGCAGCTTCACATCAGGAAACCGGCGGTATTGCAGGAGTGGCTCCGGAGGCACATTTGCTCATCCTAAAAGTGTTGAGCGGTGAAGGCAACGGTGATTACGAAGGCATCATCAACGGTATTCACTATGCGGTGGATTGGACCGGTCCGAACGGTGAAAAGACCAGTGTCATATCGATGTCGCTTGGCGGTCCGCAGGATATACCGGAGCTGTATGAAGCGGTGAAGCGTGCGGTGGATGCAGGGATTCCGGTCGTCTGTGCCGCCGGAAACGAAGGTGATGACAGTCCGCAAACGGATGAATTCGCCTATCCCGGTGCTTACGGTGAAGTCATTCAAGTTGGTGCGGTCGATTTCGGACGGAAGATTGCCCCGTTCAGCAACACTAATAATGAGATCGATCTGGTGGCGCCCGGCACCGATATTTATTCGGCGTATCCGGGCAGCAAATACGCCAGCCTGTCCGGTACATCCATGGCGGCGCCCCATGTATCAGGAGCACTGGCGCTCATCAAGAACATCGCAGAAAATGAATTCGCCCGTGACCTGACAGAAGCGGAACTGTATGCCCAGCTCGTACGGCGCACAGTGCCGCTGGGCTATCCGAAAACAGCTGAAGGCAACGGCTTATTGGCGCTCGATATCCTGAGCAAATTTGAGCAATTGTTCAAGCTGTTCAACTCGTCGTATGGCTTGGGAATGCAACAAAGTTTAGACCGATAAGGTGCTGGCATCTGTCTCTGCAGCAAAACATGGGCAAGAGATTCCCATGTAATTCATTATTGTGGTAGAATTTCATCATGTGATTTACAACTAGCTGGCGTTTTGATGGTTGAAATGCGGGAAAGAGCAGGTGCAAGTATGATTGTCGGAATAGATGCAGGCGGTACGCTGATCAAAGTTGCGTACACCGAAAATGGAACGCTCCACTTTGACAAGTATCCAATTGCGGAAATTCAGCAAGTGGCTTCATGGGTAAACGGTTTGAGCGATGGTGACATTTGCATTACCGGAGGAAAGTCGGGAGTCCTTCTTTCTTTATTGGATAAAAAAGCGCAGGAAATGGTCGAATTTGAAGCGACTCATCTGGGTGTGCAATTCCTGTTGGAAAAAATGGGCCGGGATGATGATTCTTATCTCTTAACGAACGTGGGAACGGGAACTTCCATCCACTGCGTCGAAAACAATCAGCAGGAGCGCATCGGCGGCACCGGCATTGGCGGCGGCACGTTGGTCGGCTTAAGCCGATTATTGACAGGCGTGATGGATTATGAAGAAATGGTTGCATTGGCGCGCAAAGGGTCGCGGGACCGGATCGATCTGAAAGTGAAACATATTTACGAAGGCAAAACGCCGCCGATTTCCGGCGAGCTGACGGCCAGTAATTTCGGCAATAAAATCTTTGAAGTTGCACACGAATTGTCGAAAGAGGAATTGCTCGCCGCTGTCATAGGTCTGGTCGGGGAAACGGTCAGCACCGTCAGCGTGCATGCGGCGAAGCAGTGCAATAATTCCACAATCATCTACATCGGCTCATCTTTCTTCCACAATCCATTGCTAAAAGAAGTAGTGGAAAGCTACACGGTTTTAAGAGGCGCCGTACCGCTGTTTCTGGAGAACGGCGAATACTCAGGAGCAGTCGGGGCAATGTCGGTATTGAAATAAAAGAGGAACGGCGCCGTCATCTGCGGCGTCTTTTCTTATGGAATTTGCGACTTGGGAATAAAAGCGACGAAGTTGGGAATAAACGGACCAAAGTTGGGAATAAAACAAAAGCAAGGCCCCGAATTCAGATTCGGGGCCTTTCCTGCTTCTGTCTATTCTGTAATAATCGTCAATTTTTCGCGGATAGGCGTCCGTTCGCGTTTTTGCGGAACTGTCTGCGGATAGCCGATCATCATCGTAGCGACAATTTTCTCGCCTGGCTGGACACCGAGCGCAACACGGAATTCCGGCTTATAAATCCAGTCGTTAGAACGCCAGATCATGCCGATTCCGCGTTCCCACGCTGCCAGCTGGAAGTTCTGGAGCAGGGAAGCGACAGCGCCAAGATCTTCGTCGCGCTGTTTTTGGCGCGGGTCTTCAGAAATGACGACGACCAAGTGAAGCGGGATGTCACGGAAATACTCGGCTTTATTGAGTGCGGCAGGAGCAGGTGCGCCGTTGACTTTTGAAGCGGCTCCAAGAAACGCCTCCACAAACTTTTCTTTGCCGGCTTCTGCAAATAACAGGAAGCGCCAAGGTTCATTGACTTTATGGTTAGGAGCCCATTTGGCGATATCGAGCAGCTCGATGATTTCATCGATGTCGACCGGGTCCAGCTTGAAATTAGTGATGGATCGTCTTTCCATAATCGTTTTATCAATAGGGTTTTGCATTTACAAACTCTCCTTCATTCTCGTATTACTTTATTACCATACTATCACGTTTATGGCAGGGCTTCTAACAAATAAAACCGTTCACTTAGAATACAAATATCCCTGACTGCAGGTTGCTGGTTTTATTGATAAAATAGAATCAACAGTAAGGAGTGTGGTTGGCATGAAGAAAGTGGCAGTTATCGGAGGCGGCATCACGGGCCTTTCCGCTATGCATTATTTCCGGAAACTCAAGCAGCAGGAGAATTTGGATATTGAATTGGTATTGATCGAAAGGAATACAGAGCTCGGCGGCAAAATCCGCACCGTTAAAGACGGCGAATTCATCATGGAGACAGGGGCAGACTCGATTGTGGCCCGTCATGGCAGTGTTTGGCCACTGGTCGAAGAGCTGGGCCTTGAGGACCGCGTGGTTTATAACGGCACCGGCATCTCCTATCTGTACACGGACAGCGGACTGCATCCGATTCCGGCGGATACGGTGTTCGGCATCCCGATGGATGAAGAAGCGCTGTTCAGCTCCACGTTGATTTCCGAACAGGGCAAGCAGGAAGCGCTGAAGGATTTCGAAACGAAGAATGAGCATTTCACCCGCGACAGCTCAATCGGCGAATTTCTTGAGAGCTTTTTGGGGAAGGAATTGGTCGAGAAACAGATTGCTCCTGTATTATCAGGCGTCTATTCGGGAAAATTGCATGATCTGACACTGGCCTCGACTTTGCCTTATCTGGTTGACTATAAAAATGAGTACGGCAGCATCATTAAAGGACTGGGTGCCAATCGGACCAAGTTCCAGGGCGCGGCCAATAAAAAATTCCTGTCGTTTGATGACGGCATGGCAGTGTTGATCGAACGGTTGGAAGAAACGCTGACGGATGCCGCAATCATGAAAGGCACAGGAGTTGCATCGGTCCGGAAAAACGATGGAATTGTAACGCTCGAATTGGAGAGCGGTGATGGAGTGGAAGCGGATTACGTCATCCTGACGACTCCGCATCATCTGGCACAGCAGGTTTTGAATCTGCCTGAATTGGAGCCTGAATTCAATGAATTACACAATTCATCACTGATCAGCATCTACCTCGGTTTTGATATTCCGGATGCGGAACTGCCCGCGAACGGCACAGGGTTCATTGTTTCCGACAACACGGATCTTCGCTGTAACGCCTGCACGTGGACAAGCCGGAAATGGCAGCATACGTCAAAGGACAGCCGCTTGCTGGTCCGTTTATTTTATAAGAGCTCAAATCCAGGGTTTGATGAATTGAAAGGGATGACGGAACAGCAGCTGGCCGCTGTTGCAATGGATGACATCCGTAAGAGCCTGAAATTGGAGGCTGAACCGAAATCGGTGGAAGTCACCGGCTGGAATGGCAATATGCCGAATTATAATATGCATCATAAAGCGGCTGTTGAAGGGTTGGAGCGGAAACTGGCTGAGCAACTGCCGAATGTCCGTTTGGCTGGCGCCTCTTATTACGGAGTGGGCATCGGTGCGTGCATCCAGAACGGCAAGGATCTGGCGGAAGCGCTCATTGCGGAAATGGAACGCGAATAAAAGAAGGAGAGAGGATGTCGGTACGAATGGTGCCGGCATCCTTTTTTGTAGTTTATGCCCAACTTTCATCGATTTATGCCCAACTTCGGGTGAAATACGCCCAACTTTCATCAATTTACGCCCAACTTAAGGCCAAATACGCCCAACTCTATAAATCCACCGAAAAACAGCAAAAAAGCCGACCCACAAAATGGGCCGGCTGCTAATTGAGAATATTAACCATCAATTCTCAATAAATTATTTTGTTTCTGCAAGACCAGGAACAGTAAGGTTCAATCCTGCTGCTACGCGTGAACCGAATTCTGCATCCGCTTTGTACAAATGCTCGATCATGCGAAGTTTGATGTGGTCATAAGTTACAGCACTCAATCCGCCGACAAACGTGTTTACAAGGCGCTCTTGCTCTTCAGTGCTTTGCAGACGGTATAGGTCGCCTGGCTGCGTGTAGAAATCGTCTTTGAAATATGGCACTGAATCTGTCACACCGTTGACTTCAAGCGGTGCCGGTTTAGCAGCTGCTGTTTCAGTCGGTCCATCAAAGCTGTTTGGCTCGTAGTAAACTGAACCGCCGCCGTTTTTGCCAAAGTTCATCTGGCCGTCGCGCTGGTAGTTGTTTACTTGGTTTTTAGCTGCGTTGATTGGCAGCATTTGGTGGTTGGCGCCTACGCGGTAACGGTGAGCATCGTGGTAAGCGAACAAGCGGCCTTGCAGCATTTTGTCCGGTGATACGTCGATACCAGGAACAAGTGTGCCAGGTGAGAAGGTTGCCTGCTCCACTTCAGCGAAATAGTTCTCAGGGTTGCGGTCAAGCACCATGCGGCCAACTTCGATCAACGGGTAATCTTTGTGTGACCATGTTTTTGTTACATCAAATGGGTCGAAGCGATACGTGTTCGCATCTTCCAAAGGCATGATTTGCACATACATTTTCCAAGCAGGGAAGTCACCTTCTTCAATAGCGTTGAACAAGTCTTCTGTGTGGAAGTCAGGGTTTTCGCCGGCAATTTTGTCAGCTACTTCCTGTGTGATGTTCTTGATGCCTTGTTCAGTCAGGAAGTGGTATTTCACCCAATGGGATACGCCTTCAGCGTTAGTCCATTTGAATGTGTGGCTTCCGAAACCGTGCATGTGGCGAAGTGTTGCGGGAATTCCGCGGTCGCCCATCAAGTAAGTCACTTGGTGCAAGGATTCAGGTGACAATGACCAGAAGTCCCACACTGCGTTAGGGTTTTTCAAATGCGTTTTTGGATCACGTTTTTGTGTATGGATAAAGTCAGGGAATTTGATCGCGTCTTGGATAAAGAAAATCGGCGTGTTGTTACCGACTAGATCGTAGTTTCCTTCTTCTGTGTAGAATTTCAAAGCGAAACCGCGTGGGTCGCGAACTGTATCTGCAGAACCGTTTTCACCTGCTACTGTTGAAAAGCGGGCAAACATATCTGTCTTTTTGCCGACTTCAGAAAGGAAAGCAGCTTTAGTGTATTTTGAAACGTCCTGAGTTACTTCGAAATAACCGTGTGCGCCAGCGCCTTTAGCGTGGACTACGCGTTCAGGTACACGTTCTCTATTGAAATGCGCCAATTTTTCAAGCAAATGCACATCTTGCAATAGGACAGGACCACGCGCTCCGGCAGTCTGTGAGTTTTGGTTGTCTCCGACTGGGGCACCCCAGCTGGTTGTTAAACCTGTTTTGTTTGTACTCATGAATCGAACACCTCATTCTCATTTTTTTAACTTTACTATTTAATAATAACATTTTTCAAATTAAAATCAATTCTAAATGATAATCATTATAATTAAAGAAAAGGTTTTATTCGCATAATCGACCATTAAAATAAAAAAGCCTCTTCTCCGAGTTAACGGAAGAAAGGCTGAAGGCTGATATTAATCCATTGCATAAAGGCGTTTATAGCCAGAGAAGTGCTTGCTCCAATAGCTGTTGCTCAAACTTGTGATCTGAACTTTGTCACCGCCTGCATGGATGAACTGATTGTTGCCGATATAGATGCCCATGTGGGAAATTCCCGCGCGATATGTGTTTTCAAAGAACACTAGATCGCCGACTTGTGGTGAGCTGATGTCGTATGAACGCGCATCATAGCCAGTTGTGCTGGTACGTGGAATTTTGATGCCCGCCTGGTTGTATACATAATAGATGAACCCGCTGCAGTCGAATCCGCTGGCAGTCGAGCCGCCCCACACATATGGTGTTCCGACAAGCGATTTTGCTGTTTCCACAATTTTGCCGACTGTATCAGTCGCTGCCGGTGGAGCCGGGTTTGATACAGGCGTTGTTTGTGAAGGCGCCGCTGTGGAGTTTTCAATTTTTAGAACTTGCCCAACGCGGATCATGCTGGAAGTAAGTCCGTTCCAGTTCATCAATTGTGTCACCGAAATACCGTTGCGGTAAGCGATTCCTGTTAATGTGTCACCACTGACAACTTTATAAGTTCTCGCAGTTCCGGCAGATGGAGCTGGTGCTGGAGCAGGTGCCGCTGTGGCCGTCGGCGGAGTTGGTGCAGTGACTGCAGGGGCAGAAACCGCTCCGCTGACAGTAAGTTTTTGTCCCGGGTAAATCAGGTGGCCGGAAATCTTATTGAGTTCCTGGATTTTGCTGACGGTCGTTTTATGTAAAGAAGCAATTTTTGATAAAGTATCGCCTGATTTTACTGTATATGTATTGGTCGTGTTGCTGACTGGCTGGGAAGGAGCCGGTGTCGGCGCAGGAGCCGGAGTGGTTGTTGAACTGCCCGTTGCAGCCGCTGCCACTTGAAGTACCTGATTCGGGAAAATGGCATCCGAAGTCAGTTTGTTCCATGATTTTAACTCAGCTACTGAAACGTTATGCTGGCTGGCGATCTTCCAAAGGCTGTCGCCTGATTTAATCGTGTAAGTTGAACTTGCTTCTGCATCTGCAACTCCGATTAAAAGGGCCAAGGAGCCGGATGCAATTACTGAAAAGGCAATCTTATTCATAGTTTCTCTCCCTTTATATGTAAATTTTTTATAGTTAAACAGTAAAGTATACTTAGTAATTTTAGTACTCTCTATTCTATCTGCAACGAATAGAATAGGCAATATGATTTATTGTTACAATTAGATTACAAAAATGAAAACAAGGTTTAAAAGGAAACAAGAATGAAGATATCGGGTTTTTCCTTAAAAAAAGACAGCAAAAGTAAAAGGCGTTGCCAAAAGATGTAATATTTGCCATGCTTGCAACAAGAACAATCCAATATTAAGAGGAGGAAGAACAATGAAGCTTAAACCGATGGAAGAAACGATTGCTGGAGTTTTAGGGATCGAAATGGGGGAAGTGACGAAAGACAGAGTGACAGCGACCATGCCGGTCAATTCTTCAACACATCAGCCTTTTGGCCAGCTTCATGGCGGAGCTTCCGTCGTACTTGCCGAAACGGTCGCGAGTGTAGGGACCTGGCATCTCATTGATCAGGAAAACGAAATCGCGGTAGGGCTTGAGATCAATGCCAATCACATCAGAGGAAAACGCGATGGAATTGTTACAGCTGTCGGAACTCCTCTGCATAAAGGGCGCACGACGATGGTATGGGATATTAAAATTGTGGATGAAGAAAATCGGTTAATTTGCGTATCAAGATGTACGGTAGCAATTGTACAGAAGAAAAAGTAGTTCGTTACTTTTATACTAATAGAAAAAAGTCAAAACCCGCTGTAATTTTCAACGGGTTTTTCACTTGCTGTTTTTTCTTCAACTCCAGAAACGAGTGTTTTAGGATAACAAGGAGTCAATTTAGTATCAAAAACAACATATTTCTGTTTTAGTTCTTTTCTTTGGGGAATAAGAGAGTTAACATAAGAGAGAAGGATACAGATAGCAGCTACTATAACGAAAAACTATATTAAGCTATTGATTTGGAATTGCGGCAGAAGCAATCGGCCAATAAAATCAATCGTCTCTTCTATAACAACTTAAATAGATGAAAAACTGCCGAGAACCAGAAGAAATGATCAAAAGACTCTACTTCCCGCATTTCGGTTTATGCCGGTATGCGGGCTTTATTTGTATAATCAGCCAGTCGCCGAAGAACGAGGGAAATGGAATATTATTTGAAAAGAGAGTGGACGCAATGTTTGGTGATTTAAACGAATTAATGGAAGCGAGAGCGATTAAAGACAAGCGTTCGGTCTCGTGGAATACAATATGCGAAACCGAAAATTTATCGGAAAAATTCATCCGCGACAATGAAGCGCAGGTTAACTGGTACCTGGTTTCGGGCCATCAGCAATTATCGGAGGGATTTATCCGCGAATTCAGCGGACGCCTGTATTGGGATGAAGTCATACGCACCCAGAAAGTGTCTGAGGCGTTTATCGAAGAATTTGCTGAGGCGGAAAAATGGAGCGCGGATACGGAGAAGTTAAGCAAAAGACAAGCCAAGACAAGGGAAAATGAAGCAAGTCCGTTTAATCTTAAACAGTATTGGGAAATTGTTTCGCGCAAAAAAGAAATGTTGAATGCCAAAGGTCTTTCGCCAGCTTTTATCGAACGGCACAGTGAAAAACTGTCTTGGCCTTCCTTATCGGTTTGCCAGCATTTGCCGATGTCGTTGATCGACCGTCATCCCGAACGGGTGGACTGGACTGCTGTAACCCGCCACCAAGTGCTGTCAGAATTGTTTATTGAAAAATATCGCACTAAAGTTGAATGGGAAACAATCACATTCCATCAGCGATTATCTGAACGCTTCATCAACAGGCATCATGCAAAGATGAGTTTCATTTCAGCGGAAGAAAAAAGATCTGAAGCTTTTATCTATACCCACTTGGATAAAATGGATGCAGCATCGGTAATCGAGCATCAGGATTTTAGGACGATCAGAAGCTATGTGCCGATGGACGTTTATGTGCTGTCAAAGAATGGCCGTAAAAAATACATTCTGAAATTTAAGAGCCATGACAGGAGTGAGCTGTTGGATTATTGCAAAGTTGATGAAGAAGAGCTGCTTGAGATCCTGCAGGAATATGGACTTGAAGAAGTGATTGAAAAAGATTTTCCTGAACTGCTGGTCGGTGAAGGAAGCCTATATTAGTATGAATGCAATACAAGGCCGTTTAGGAACAGCAACCCTGATTCCTTTAACGGCTTTTTATTTTCTTTGAAAATTATAGTTAGAATAATCAGAAATACATGGCAATAAAATCTGTAAGTGATAAAATTCTCTTATAGGGATAGTATAAAATGAACACAGCTGAACAGAAGTTCCGGGAGGGCTATATGGGCAATCAAGTTACAATAATCGATTATACAGAACAAGGAAATTCCATCTATGTGAATTTGGAAGTGCTGGATGAAGGGCAAGATAAAATATATGCTGAAGAAGTACGGTTTCTTGATGATTTGATTTACGGGGATCTCGTACATGCCAAAAGATCGCCATTGACGGACGGTTGCCGGAAGGAAACAATCCAATATTTGAAGAATTACTTCAATCGTTGAAGTGGAGGTGCCTGATGATATTCCATTCAGGAAAGGACAGCAGAAAATTACTTGCACTGACAATTTATAATGATTTCGCGGCTGTCAGGGAGGTTAGAAGCCTGCAGCTTGAAACAGAAATCAATCACTTGGTCATCGGGGACCTTCCAGCTGGAATTGAACCTGACTCTTTGTTCGTCAAGGGGGCTGCTGTCCTGGAACAGGATTACGAACGGGGCATAACAGATAAAGAGCAGTTGTTGGAAAAATATATTGGCCGGGTAGTTACTGTGGGAAATTTGGAAACGGGCACTGAAACGAAAATCCGTTTGCTGAATGCTGGACCCGATGTTATCGGGGAAATTGAAGGTACCGATGAAATCTTGGTTAATCCTGGTGGACATATCATTCTGCCATCGGGAGGCGGCAAAATTCAAATCGATCCTGCAATATCCTGCCGCATTGAAACTTTGCATGAAGATACAGATATCGGTTTGCATTATCTGGTTTCCGGCCTCAATTGGGAAGCGAACTATATTGCCGAACTTTTGGACGAAGAAATGGTATTGAATGGCTGGATAAAAATTATAAACTATGCCGGAGGAGATTTTGAAAACTGCCAAATAAGAGCGGTTGCCGGCATTTTGAAAAGAACCGGTGAAGGGGTTCCCTTCATGGAGAACAGCCGGTTCAATGTAAAAGGCTCCTCCGGTGAGCTGAAACCATATGGCTTTACTGAAGGGAATGTCTATGAACTGGAAGGGACTTTCTCGATTGGAGGAGGCGGACATAAGCAGGTCCGATTTATCCATAATCAGCCTGCTGCTTTTCAGAAAATATACAGAATTGAAGATCGGCAAGAGAATGCATCTATACAGCTTCAGTTAGGGAATGCTGCTGATTCAGGATTGGATATTCCGCTTCCAAAAGGAAACATACAATTTTATGGGCATGGCGGAAATGGGGAGTTGGACTTTCTCGGGGAAGATGAAATCAGCCATATGTCAGCCAAGGAGAAGCTTATAGTAACAATTGGCAAAACTTTTGACTTAACCAATAAATCATTTGAAAAGAGCCGGAAAGTCACAGGCGGTTCAGAGTACGTTACTTTCGTCTACAGAATTAAAAACAGCAAGCTGAAAAATATTGCTGTCCTTGTCGAGCATTCAGTCAGCGATCCTATTTGGGAAATGGAATCCTCGACCCATGATTATGAAGTAAAAGCTTCGCATACTTTGGAATTTCATGTACGGATGGGTGCCGGAAAAACAGTTGAGCTTGAGTTCACTTACGAGGTGAAGAAGCGATAAGTAAAAAATACAATTAAGATTAGCTGTTTGTGAAAGCTGCTGACTGTCTTGCCAAAGTAACCCGGGAACGGGGGGCATAACGGCCCGAACATACAGCAGGTTTCTGAGTATGTGAATTCTATTATTGCGCCAATGGGGTGACACAAAAATTAATTGAAAAAGCTGTTCCAATAATCCTTAAGCGGATTCGCGGAACAGCTTTTTTCTTAATGATAATACACAGGTTAGATGACAGGTTGAGTGTAGCTAAATCAGGCGTGTTTGATAAAATGAAGATGTAATTGTTCTCAATAGAAGAAGGAGGAAAAGAAATGTTCAAGAAAATGGCGTCAGACGCTTTGGGTTTAAGTGATGTCGGAAAAATAATCGATCCGAAGGACTTTGATAAAACAGATTCCGATGATTATGTCATGCATGAAGACCAGGAAAAGATATATTTCCTGATTAAAACAAGAGCGGATGAATATTGTTTTACAAATCTTGCTTTAATCCATGTGGACGGAGAGAGTGCCGTATCTTCAAAAAGAACTTTAAAACGCTATCCTTATTCAAGACATCCGATTTCCGATGTATTTTTGGAGACCGCTGGAAAAATAGATATCGATGTAGAAATTGCTTTTAAACTGGGAGCTGAACAATTTCAAATCGACGTTCAGAAAAGCCAAATTGAGCAATTGAAGGATTTGTATAAATCTTTATTGCGCATCGCGGAATTGACTTATGAAAACGGCATCGTAATTGATATGGCCAACCAAAGCCTTGATAAAGCAGCAGGAATTCTTCAAAGTTCCCGTCCTTCCAATGTGGCATTGGACGAACAGTATTCAAAACTGACGGATTTCGGATTCACATGGCTGACTTCTGTCAGAAATCAGTATCATGTAAAAGATTTCGGCGACGTATTTGAAAAGTATATCAACAATTAAGCAGAAAGCACCGGATCCGTGATGGGTTCGGTGCTTTTAGCTTGTTGAGAAAAAGATAAATGTAAGTAATCGATATTTCGCAAAACAGCTTCGAAGGCATTAGCCGTGTGTTGCACGGAGAATGCCTTTGCGACGAAGTGCGCAGCACTGCAGGAGCACGTTTTTTTAGGCAACTCCTGCATCGCTGCGCTAGCTTCGTCGCAAAGAGATGTCCCAAATTACATTTGGTCCATCTCTTGCTTGTCGGAGCTGAGCGGCCGTTTCCGCTTTTCTTTTTACTCCTCACTCAACTTCCTTCTGCCAAAAATAAAGTAATAGTAAGTGGACGACACGATATACAATCCGGCTGTGATCGAGAACGCATAGGCATAGCCCCAATACGAACCGAAAGCGATGACCAGGCCTGCCGCAACCGGACCCATCGTGGCCCAGCCGACATTAAAGACCATCTGGTTCACGGAATTTGCCAGCCCTTTGTATTTATCGTGCACGACTTCCATCGCAATAGCGCTTTGGATGGGATTACCTGCATTCATCAATGCCTGGCGCAGCAAAAAGCCTAACGAAGCCAAAAATAGAGAAGTGGTATATGCGGTCAGAATCAGGAAGGGAATCGACAGGACCTGAAAGATGATTAAAGCTTTTACTTTGCCTACCCGCCGGACAAGCATCGGACCAATCAGCATTGCGACTGCGGTCATGGCGGAACCGAGTGATAGCACCAGACCGATGTAGGCATTGGAAGCGTCGAAGCGATTTGCGAAGTAAAGATTCAGGTACGGCACAACCAAACCGGAGCCAAGGCCGATCAGCAGGCTGGCGAATGAGAAGTGGAAAATAACGATCAAATTTCGCCTTAACCCAGGATCATCCGGTTCGATATCGATCCTTGTCTCCACTTTTTCGGAAGGTTCAGGTATTTTATTGTTCAATTCGAATAAAGGCAAGAGCCCTGCTGTAAAAAGGGTGGCCCCAAAAAGCAGCGACCAGCGGATGGCGTCGACTGCGGACATCGACAGATAGACTTGGAATACGTCGGATACGATGCCGCCCAGCAGGCTGCCCACAACATTTGCGGCTGTCATCAAAGCAAAATAGATGCTGAACATGTGCACACGCTCAGAAGATTTTGAGTTCTCGGCGAGAAGCGGTACACCGGAAACTTGGACGAAAGCCATGAAAAGACCGGTGAAAAAAGCTGCAGTAACAAGAGGGGATTCCAGAACCGCAAAGCTTCGATAGTATAAAGTGACGGCACCGAACAAAGCACCTGCAATGATGATCCATTTCCGTCCGATTTTATCACTGAGGAAACCTGCAGGAATCAGCATGATGGCCGAAGCCAGAGCGGTCATGGAAATCACTTTGCCGTTGACGGTTTCAGGCATGCCGAGTTCTTTTATATAGAGGTTATACATCACCATGAAAACGCCCAACCCGATTTGGATCAGGACATTGGCGAGCATAAACAGTTTAACGTTTCGATTAAAGGAAAGGATTTTAGTCTTCCAGTCCATGAACCAGGATTTCATCTAATCCACTCTTTTCTGCAGAAAGTTATTTCGCCTCTCTAAATATATAGTCAGATGTAAATAAAATCAATCCATTCCGATTATTTTCGGTCAAAATTGTTTGAAAAGGAATATAGCTTCACGATTGCCTCAAACAGCTCATATATCTGAAAATTTTTATATTTCAATTCTGCCTTGAATGATTTTTGAGGCGTGCTATAATTGGTCCATTCAAAAATAATATTCACTCATATAATAGCGGGGATATGGCTCGCGAGTTTCTACCGGTTTACCGTAAATAAACCGACTATGAGAAGCAACGAAACGATGGACTATGCCCTTTTTGGCGCATATTTCTTTGCGTTTCCTTTCGAATTCAGCTCGAAGGACATTGCTCCGCTCATGGTTATGAATGGATGCACGGTTCTGAGGGCTATTTTTTATGCCCTCGGCCGTGACGAAAGGGGAACCAGCGAAATGAAGCAGTTACAGGAGAAAATAGTATCAGAAGGAAGAGTATTATCTGAATCCGTCTTGAAAGTGGATTCATTCCTGAATCACCAAATCGATCCGGTGCTGATGGATGCAATCGGCGAAGAGTTTGCCTCGCGCTTCTCGGATGCCGGCGTCACTAAAATATTGACAATCGAATCTTCAGGGATTGCCCCTGCCGTAATGACGGGCCTCAAAATGGGTGTTAAGCCTGTTTTTGCGCGCAAAAGCCAGTCGCTCACATTAACCGATAATTTGTATTCGGCAAGCGTCCATTCGTTTACCAAAAATGTCACTAGTGAAATATCGGTCTCAAAAGATTTTCTGGATAAAGATGATATGGTGCTGATTTTGGATGATTTTCTGGCTAACGGCCAGGCGGTTTTGGGGTTATTGAATATCATTGAACAAGCTGGAGCGTCGATTGCAGGTGTCGGCATTGTCATCGAAAAAGGTTTCCAGCCCGGCGGCAAGGAGATCCGCGACCGCGGCATCCGCGTGGAAACGCTCGCGAACATCAAGACAATGGAAAATGGCAAAGCAGAGTTCTTTGAGGAGGCGATGGTCCGATGAAAAAATTATTAGGCGAATCAGCTCTGGGGCTGCAGCATGTACTGGCGATGTATGCCGGAGCCGTATTGGTTCCATTAATAGTCGGAGGCGCACTCGGCCTCAACTCTGAACAACTGACTTACTTAGTATCAATCGATATTTTACTGTGTGGGATTGCAACCTTGCTGCAAATTGTCAGCAACCGATTTTTCGGAATCGGTCTGCCGGTGGTTCTTGGCTGTACGTTTACAGCAGTTGGTCCGATGATTGCCATCGGAGGCGAATTTGGCATTTCTGCTATTTATGGGGCGATCATAGCATCCGGAATTTTTGTCGTCCTGATCAGCAGTGTCTTCGGCAGTCTTGTGCGCTTCTTCCCGCCGATCGTCACGGGTTCTGTGGTGACGATCATCGGAATTACGCTGATTCCTGTTGCCATCAATAATATGGGCGGAGGGCAAGGTGCGGCTGATTTCGGTTCCACTGCCAATATCTCTCTGGCATTCGGCACGCTGCTATTCATCATTTTGCTTTACAAGTTCTCAACCGGTTTTGTCAGAGCCATTTCGATTCTGCTTGGTCTTGTCGGCGGGACGCTCGTTGCCGGTTTCATGGGGTTGGTCAATTTCGCGCCAATCGCCGAAGCTTCCTATTTTCATATGGTCAAACCGTTTTATTTCGGCATGCCGACTTTCGAATGGTCCGCCATTCTGACGATGAGCTTGGTGGCGATGGTATCCCTGGTTGAATCGACGGGTGTCTACTTCGCGTTAAGCGATATCACGAAAAAGAAATTGGAACAGAAGGATTTGGCGAAAGGCTACCGGGCGGAAGGCTTGGCTATAATGATGGGCGGCATTTTTAATGCTTTCCCTTATACGGCATTTTCACAGAACGTCGGACTGATCCAGATGTCCGGCGTCAAATCCCGGAAAATTATTTTCATCGCCGCGATGATGCTCATCACACTTGGATTTGTACCGAAAATTGCGGCCATGACGACAATCATCCCGACAGCTGTCCTGGGTGGAGCGATGCTTGCGATGTTCGGTATGGTTATTTCCCAGGGAATAAAAATGCTTGGCAAAGTGATGGGTGAATCTACGGAAAACTCGATGATCGTTGCCTGTTCTGTCGGAATCGGGCTGGGGGTAACAGTGGTTCCAGAAATTTTTGCGTTGGTGCCGCCAAGCTTTCAGATCCTGACGAGCAACGGCATTGTGGCAGGCAGTGTAACGGCAATCGCATTGAACATCGTGTTCAATATGATTCCAGCCAGAAGCAAAGCAAAAGCGGATGTGCCCAGCTCTAAATCGGCAACATCGGAAAAATTACTGAGTCAGAACTGAAAAAGACTCCAATTGAGCGGAAATTGCTCAATTGGAGTCTTTTTATCTGCTTTTAACTGAAAGGAAATCCAAAGTTTCGCTTAATGTTTCCTGCGCATCAAGTGTGTCCAGCGCATATTGGAACTCATGCTGCAGATTTTTTTCCGAACCCTCGAAAAACATCGTTTCAACCGTTATTCCGTGTGAACGGATGATGCTTGCAAGTTCGATTGATTGCGGAGCCAGTGGATCTCCGTCTCCCACTGAAATGAATGTATCCGGAAAATCAGCGGTAATGTGCTTAACTGTCGACAGCTCTTCCAAATCCCTGAAGTTTTCAAACGCCGTGGTTCCGGTGTATGTGTTCAAAAAATAATCGATATTGGGAAATCCGGTGTCACTGACTGTTGCCATATTGTATAATCCGCAAAACAATAAAGCGCCGCGCAGCTTTTCGGAATCAACGGATGGCGTAAGCCCCATGGTGGAAGCTAATCCTTCATTTGAGATAACGGCACTGAGCTGGCTTGCAATTTGCGCGCCGGCAGAATCACCGCCGATGAATATGCGGTCCATATCTCCGCCAAACTCAGCGGCATGCTCCTGAAGATATGCCAGTGCAGCGTTTGCCTGGAAAATCGGTCCTGGATAAAGCTGTTCAGGAGCAAGGCCGTAATCAATATTGGCTACAAGATAGCCCTCATGGGCAAGAGTCATGGCATAATCACGCCGGCTGTCTTTCGAACCGCCGACATAACCGCCGCCGTGAATCCACAAAATCACTGGTACCGGTTCGTCCAGCGTTGCGGGAATATAAAGGTCCAAAAGCGCATCTGATTCCTCTTCGTAAATGAGGTCTGGGATTACAGTGACTTCCGCCCGCACTTCTTCTATATAAGGAGGCGGAGCAAACACTGCCGACCCGGCTGGCTCCCTGGAAGCGACAGCGTCTTTCGGCGTCATCATGTCTTCCATGAAAAGAACCGCCAATAGCGCCAATCCTATAATAATAGGGAAAATCCATATTTTATTTAGCATAAAGTTAGCTGGTTTTTTCATAAAGCACATCCCAACGTCATAATCTGTCGATTTCGGGCTAGTAAGTTCATCCTATCTGTAATGATTGTAATAAAGAAAGAGACTAACTGCCTAAATGTTGTAATATGTGCGATTTAAGGTTCTTTTTATAAAGAAGGGGTAAATAAATAGGTGATGTTTTAAAGAAGTTGTAAGGGAAAAGGGGGATTTATATGTTCGGGTTATCGGATTTAGTGGCACTGGTGATATCGGCATTCATCATATTGCCGGTCGTCGTATTTCTTCGTGAAATGGGATACGTAATTGTAGGCTTGCTGCTTGGTGTAAAAAATCCCCGTTTAACGGTAGGATCCGGACCAAGAATCGTGAAGGTCGGAATGTTCGATATTCGGAAATATTATCATCTATACAGTTGGTTTTCCTACGATTCCCTTAAAAGGGAAGGGAAATTTGCTTATATCTTATTGTACGCTGGCCCAATTTTAGTGAACGTTGTGGTGGCGTTAGTCATCAACGCCATGCTGGCGAACGATATGCTCCAGGAATATGAAACTTTCTGGAATCGATTTATCTTTTATGCGTTCTATTACGTCCTATTTGATGTCGTCCCGATGAAAACAGCCAACGGGATGCCGAATAACGGGCTGATCATCTATGAAATGCTGCGTTATGGCAAACGGACTGATTTTAATGAGGAGCCTTTCATTCCTGCGACTAGTGAAGTGGAAGAACAATATGAAGAAGAAATGGAGAAGATAGAAGAAGTGAAAGAACACCAGAAAGATGTAGCGGCAGAAGAAGCGGATACCAAATATGAAGAAAGACAACACAAATCGGAAATTGAAAAAGTTAAACAAGATGAAATTGAGGATCTGGAAAAAGCGGGAAAACATGAACAAGCCAAGAAGAAAAAGCATGAGAAAAACATGCCTGAATAATAGAGATGAAGGGGAAGGGGTTTAATGTCTTTAATTCGAGATAAATACTTGCTATGATGATAGCAGGTGAAGTGCTTAGCAAAGGAGTGTGTGAATGATGGCAAAGAAAATTTCGGGAATTCATCATATTACAGCCATCGTCGGTGATGTGCAGCAAAATGTGGATTTTTATGCAGGTGTTTTAGGGTTGCGGCTGACGAAAAAAACAGTCAATTTTGATGATCCAGGGACTTATCATCTTTATTTTGGCAATGAAGAAGGAGCGCCTGGAACGATCATGACTTTCTTTCCTTGGGGCGATGCTTACCGCGGGAAAATCGGTGACGGGCAGGTCGGGGTGACGGCATTTGCTGTGCCGCCGAATAGCCTTGGTTTCTGGAAGGAGCGCCTGACTAAATTCGGTGTTCCATTTACTGAAAATGAAAGATTCGGCGAGGGTTATATAGGCTTCGAAGACCCTCATGGCCTGCTTCTGGAGTTGGTGGAACGGACTGAAGGCCAGAAAAGTTCGTGGGATTTCGGCGGAATTACCGGAGAAACAGCGATCAAAGGATTTGCTGGAGCCCTTCTTTTCACAGCGAATGCCGAGAAAACATGGGAATTGCTGGAGTCCGTCATGGGACTCGAAAAAATTGGCGAAGAAGGCAATATCATACGCTTTAAGTCTACGGCAGAAATCGGCAATATCGTGGATGTCATGACGGAGCGGCAAGGTACCGGCCAAATGGGAGTAGGCACCGTCCATCACATTGCCTGGCGGGCTGAAGACGATGCGGATCAGCTCGACTGGAAGGACAAAATCGAAAACTGGAGGCTCGGTGTCACCCCGGTGCAGGATCGGAATTATTTCAATTCGATTTACTTCCGTGAATACGGGGACATCCTTTTTGAAATTGCCACTGACCCGCCGGGCTTCTCAGTAGATGAACCGGTTGAAACACTCGGGCAGGAGCTGAAGCTTCCGCCGCAATATGAGCAATTCCGCAAACGGCTGTCGCAGGAACTGCCGCCGCTGCGTGTCAGAACTTTGGATGAAGACAAATAAAAGGAGCCGCGGAATATATTCCGCGGCCCCTTTTTAATTTGCACTCTATTTATTTGGATACCATGCTGCGCAAAGCCAAGTTGATGTTCTGCGGGCGTTCCGCCAATCTTCTCATGAAGTAGGCGTACCAGTCTTTCCCGTAAGGCACATACGTTGTGAAAGCATATCCTTCCGCGGCCAGCTCTTTCTGCATTTCCGTACGGAAACCGTAAAGCATCTGGAATTCAAAACGGTCATGAGGGATATTGTTTTCTTCAACGAATTTCTTCACTTCATTGATGATATTATGGTCATGGGTTGCGATGGAAGTAAACGCTTTCCCGAGAAGCCGGATTTTGATCAATTTCAGGAAGTTTTCATCAATGTCCTGCTTGCTTTGCAGGGAAACATCCGGAATTTCCTTGTAAGCACCTTTTACGATGCGCAGACGGACATCATCCAGACGCTCCAAATCTTTTTCTGAACGGTATAAATAAGCTTGGATTACCGTACCGACATTCGGATAATCCTTACGCAGTGCAGTTAGAATATCGAGAGTCTGCTGGAGGTGGGCATAATCTTCCATGTCCAGGTTGATGAATATATCGTATTTTTCGGCTGCAGCTGCAATTTCGCGAATATTTTCAAGGCTGAAATCGTAATCGATATCCAGTCCGATTTGAGTCAGCTTAATCGACATATGGGCATCTACGCCATGTTCTTGAATAGCTTCAATAGTATTGATGATATCTTCTTTGGCGGCAGTCGCTTCTTCTCTGCTGTAGACGAATTCGCCAAGGTTGTCGATTGTCGCACTGATTTTCATGCTGTTCAATTCTTTAACCGATTTCATCATACTGTCAATGTCAGTACCGGCAACCATTTTACTGGCACCTAATTTTAATCCCCATTTTTTTGCACCGCTGTTCAACAATTGGTTTTTGCTCATAGCAATAAAAAAGTCTCTAGTTACACCCACAATATTTCCTCCTATACTATCAAACGACTTAATTTATCTCGAAAAACTAGCAGATCGGCAAAGAATTGAATACAGCTTTTTCCGTCGGGAATTCATGAAGAAAATCCAGAAGAACGCTGTGCGCTCGTATCCCAGATATATTATAATTGATTGTTTGAAGTCAGCATATCATTAAATATTATAGAATTAAAACTATTCCTATTAAAAAAAATAATTTTATGTCTTTTTTTAGTCCTGTAAACTTTTCATCGGGCTTTACAAGTGTAGAATAGAGGATAACTTAGGGGTAAAACGGAAAGGAAGAGAGTGTATGAAAGGTATCGCAGCAAAAGGTTTTACCTTTTCGGTGTCGGTTTATGCGCTGCTCCATTTCATCACCTATTTCTTCTTCAACGAGGCTTTGTTCAATGTATTATCTGTCCTGGGGTCACTGACCTTAGTGTTCGGGTTGATTCTGCTGCCGCTCAATAAAATGCAATTGCCGATTTTTCTCTCCACAATTGCGGTCGGCGTCATGTTATTAACAAATGGCTCTTTGCTGGAAGGGCTGGCGGAAGGTTTTTTACAGATGCGCAGCCTGATTTCGCTATTGCTGATTGTACCGATGATCAGCTGGGTGTTGAATGAAGAACCTTATATCGATGAAATCATGAGCTATGGCCATAAATTTTTGAATGAAAGCCGGAAATTCTATTTAGGGTTGACGGGCATGACCCAAATCATCTCCCATTTCCTTCTTTTTGGAGCGGTTCCGATGATGTACAGTTTCATTGATTCATTTTTGAAGGAACAAAAAAGCGAAGCGTGGGAACAATTCAAGGGGACAGCCATTTTGCGGGGCTTTGCTTTGTCCACACTATGGGTCATCAGCATTCCAAGCTTCATCTTTGCGGTGGAGGCTTTAGGCGCCACTTTATGGAAATCAGTCGCACTGGGGTTTAGCGCGGCTATAGGTGGAAGTTTGCTCGGTGCATTTTTTGCTTATCGTCAGGAGAAGAGAGATGGAGATGACTTTTCGGCGGTCCTGCGCACTGAAATTGGCGAAGCAATCAAGAACTCGCGGAACACTGGCAAATGGAACCGGGATGTGGCGGAATTCGCTTTTCTGTTTGTGTCCCTGTTCGGTACGATATTTTTCATTCACGAAGTCTGGAGGATCGACTTTCTGGTAGTGATTCCACTTGTCATTCTGTTTTGGACATTGCTTTATTTCCTGCTGAAAAAACGGCTGGGGAATTATGTGGCGGATGGTAAAAATTATTTTTCGAATGGGATTTCACGGCAGGCACAGCAGTTCAGTATCCTGCTGTCCGCAGGATTAATGATTTACGCGCTGAATAGATCAGGGACAGGCGCATACGTAATTGATGGCATGAATTACATCACGGAACTCATCCCGTTTCTGAATATCCTGCTGCTGCTTCCTTTCATCCTGATCGTTCTCGGGTTTATCGGGCTTGGTCCATTGCCTGTCATTGTTTTGGTGACAGGGATTCTGGAAGGGGCGGTGCTGCCGTATCCGCCGGAATTGATTGTGCTTGCGGTAACTTCAGGGAGCGTCATTTCCATTATCCTGTCACCGTTCGTCATGCCGGTCATCATTTTGAGCAGCTTGAATGGCTTGAGCGGCATCCGGAACGGCATCCGTTTCAATTTAAGATATGCCATCGCTTTCTATATAATGGTCCAGCTGTTTATACAGACGAGCATTCTTTTATAAGCCGATCATCCACCTGTCACAAGGTGGATTTTTTGTAGCCGATATTCCGCAAAGCAGCTTCGCTTTCGGGCCCACAGGATGTGGGTCATGCAGTCGGCGCGACAGGACGTCGCGGTTCCGACTGCCGGGGGATTTAAAACCTTTGCTCCTGCATCGCTGCGCTGCTTCGTCGCAAGTAGTTGCCCTCGCAGGCTACGGTCAACTATTCGCTGTTTTGCTCCATATCTCTAGAAATTTCTCTTATCACTGCAACGGTAGATTAGATTCTTTTTTAATGTGACTTACATAGTAGCCTGAACCAATCCGGTTTGATAGGCTATATATAAATTGAGCGGCTGACGAGTGGGAGTCGGCGACGCAGAAGGAGGAGTTTTGTTTGGCAATTCTTCATATGCTTACGGGTTCATATGCGGGCCGAGAAGAAAAAGGCATCAAACTGTGGGAGTTCGATACGGATTCTGGGACGCTCAAGGAAGTGGCAGGAGTCAGCGGAATTGAACGTCCATCATTCCTCACGATTCATCCATCACAGGAATTAGCGGTATCGGGCAGTGAAGATTTCGACGGCGAACTGGTATCCTACAAGCTGGATTCGGATAACGGCATGATACAGGAACACAGCCGCAGCAGCGGAAATGGCGATCATCCTGCTTATGTCACGATTGATCGAAGCGGCAAATGGCTGCTGTCTGTCAATTATTCCGGTGGGAACGTGAATGTCTTTGAACTGAAAGAAGACGGGTCCATCGGGGGAATGACCGACTCAGTGCAGCATGAAGGAACGGGGCCGAATCATGAAAGGCAGGATGCTGCCCATCCGCATTCCATCATTCAAGTGCCAGGGGAAAATCTGTTTGCTGTCTCGGATCTTGGAACGGATACAATTTACTTTTATCAGCTTGATATGCAAAACGGGAAACTGGCGCTTGATCACGCAGTAGATACAGAACCGGGAAGCGGTCCGAGGCATTTGGCATTCCATCCGAAATTGCCACTGATTTATTCGCTGGGTGAACTGGATTCGACAATGACGGTTCTGACGGTTGGACAGGAAAGTGAAATCAAGCCAGTTCAGCGCGTGTCACTTCTGCCGACAGCTTTCGAGGGAGAAAATACGGCTGCGGAAGTGGTTGTATCCGAAGATGGAAAATTCCTTTATGCTTCAAACAGAGGGAATGACAGCATCGTCTCTTTTGAAATCGATGAAAGCGGCAAACTCCGCAGTCCGGAATTCACGAGCAGCGGCGGAGCGGGACCGCGCCATTTCTCATTGGTTCCAGGCGGGAAATGGCTGATTGCGGCTAATGAGAAATCGGATACCCTCACAGTTTTGAAACTGGAAGACGGACGGCCGATTGAACTTGCGCAGGAAATAAAAACTACGGCGCCAGTCTGTGTGAAATTCATCGAATAGGAAATATAGAAAAAAGAGGGAATGTTGATTCGGGGAGTATGTCTTTGTCATTCACTCCATGTCATTTTGTGCTGGTTTTGTGCAGATTCAAAGCATCTACTTCTTATTTGAAACAGACTTGAAAAGACATACTTTGTAGAGAGGTATCTGAGATATGGAGCAAAAAAGCGAAGACTCCCAGGGGAGTAGAACCGGAGTTGGCTTGCCAACTCCGGTTCGAGCGAAGTGCTGAGATCCACTCGGACGAAGTAGAACGAGTCCGAGTTAGCTCAGTGCAAGCCAAGCGCGGCCGAAGAACTTCCGGCCGGCGCTTTGCGACGAAGCTAGCGCAGCGATGCAGGAGCACGGGTTTGTAAAGCGAAGCTGTTTTGCGCAATATCGTTTATATTTTTCCTGTTCTTAAAGAATAAACAGGCCGTGGACATTTGTCCGCGGCCTGTTTTCTGTCTACCAATCCTGTGATTCTTTTTCCATGACGCCGAACTCTTTCAAGATGCTTGTGAACCGGCTTTCCACATTTCCTTCAAAAGCTTCAGCCGTGCAGTCTGTATGCGGCGGGTAATTCAGTTCCCGGGCCTGCTGCAGGGTCGATTCCTCAAGGTAATTCGTCGCGTCCGCTTCCTGGAAACAGGAGGGGGCGATATAAGTCCGGTGGGTATGCTCCAGAATCACCCGTGTGTTGGGCGGAGGAACATTCTCGCGCGGCACAAAAAGGAAAATCAAAAACACGGCTGCGGCCAAAATGCCGAGCAAAATCCAAATATTCATCTTTTTCATCGCTTATTCCTCCGCCAAAAGGATTTTGATATCACTTATGATCTCTTCTGTTGGGGGATCGATCCCGTCATAGAATTTGCGGACAACACCTTCTTGGTCAACCAGATTGAAAGACGTTCCATGAACGACCTGGTCTTCATTCGCAGGTTTTCTGGCAACGACTTTAAAGTTCTCCATCGCGAATGCATCGATTTCTTCGGGAGAATAGCCTGTCAGCAAGTCCCAGCTGTTCAGATCTGCACCGTAATTCTCAGCATAGGATTTTAAAACTTCTGGTGTATCAATCGTTGGATCCACACTGAACGAAACAATCCGCACATCAAGTCCTTCTTCCTTCAATTGCCCCTGCAATTCGGTCATATTCGCCATCATCGGCAAACAGACGGTCGTGCAATTGGTGAATACGAAATCCGCCAGCCATACCTCGCCTTGCAGATCTGCTAGACCGACATCTTCATTATTTTGATTGGTGAAAGTAAAATCTTCTATTTCCCAACTGACGGGATCTTTTATTTCCTGGCCGCAGCCGGCAAGGAAAATACTTAACACTATTAAAAGGGTAAACCACTTCGTTTTCAGCAATAGTACCCGTCCTTTCTGAATCGCTATCGTGAATCCTTATAAGCGTAGTGGATATGGAGCCGCCAAACAAGTACCGGACACCAAAAATATATGTAAATATTTCGAACGGAAGAGTTTGGGAAGCGAAAAGTAAATGGAATAACGGAAATAAAATATATTTGTAATTTAATTTACGAAAAATTTAGTTAATTTACAAAGGATTATCATGGAGCGTGTAGAATCTACTAAAGATAGATAATTAAGGAAAGGCGATGTTAGGAGGAGTTCGTATGATTATCCAGGAAGAAGAGTTGACGGCAGATAAATTGAAGGACTTCCATAACGGCCAGATGAAAAATGCTTATCAATATTTTGGAGCAAAAGTCGAAAGGGGCTTTACCTCATTCACGCTCTGGGTTCCGGACGTCAAAAGGGTGACGGCCGTGGTATTTCATCCAGAGACCAGTGAAATGGTTTCATATGAGATGAAATGCCTGCCGCATGACGAAACGATTTGGCAAATCCGTGTCCCGGCGGATTTGACGGGATACTCCTATATTTATGAAATTCTCTCGAATAATGGTGAACTCCTTGAGAAGTCCGATCCTTATGCCAGACAGGGAGAGATGAGGCCGCAGACAAGATCGGTGATTGTCGGACCTTCACGGTATGAATGGCAAGAAGAGATCATGGAAAAGAAACGCAGCCTGGCTGAAAACCACGTTGAAAAACCGATGGCAATTTATGAATTGCATATCGGGACCTGGAGAAGGAACGAACAAGGAAACTTTCTGACTTACAGGGAACTGGCTGATGAACTCGTTCCTTATGTGAAAAACATGGGTTTTACACATATTGAAATCCTGCCGATTACTGAGCATCCTCTTGATGAGTCATGGGGTTATCAGGCAACCGGCTATTTTGCGCCGACAATCCGCTATGGCACTGCAGATGACTTGAAGTATTTTATTTCTGTATGCGCAAAAAATGAGATCGGAATATTTTTGGACTGGATTCCTGGCCATTTCTGCAGTGATGCATTTGCGCTTTCTTTATTCAATGGAAAACCGCTTTACGAAGAATCCCGTGAAGAAAGAAGAGTGAATTATGATTGGGGCACATTGAATTTTGATATCCAACGAGGTGAAGTGGTGAGCTTCCTGATTTCAAGCGCTCATTATTGGATGAAAGAATTCAAATTCGACGGTTTTCGCATGGACGCAGTCATTACACAGCTTTATATACCAAATGAAGAAGCCAGAACTTTTAATGCAGAGGGCAAGGAATTTTTACGCACTTTAGTGTCCAGTTTAAAAAAAGGGTTCCCAGACGCCATCCTTGTTGCAGAAGATGCGTGGGGGCATCCGAAAGTGACCCATACCCCAGAGGAAAATGGAGTCGGCTTTGATTATAAATGGAATTTCGGCTGGATGCACGACACGCTCGCATATATGAAAGAGCAGCCGTCGGAACGCTCGGAGCACCACGACAAGATGAACTTTTCACTTATGTATCAATACGATGAGCGTTATATCCTGGCTTTTTCACATGATGAAGTGGTTCATGGAGAAAAATCGCTGCTGAATAAATTGCCGGGAACAATGGAAGAGAAGTTCAGCCAATTGCGTTTGCTGCTTGGTTTTTGGATTACCCATCCCGGTAAAAAGTTATTATTCATGGGCCAGGAATTCGGGCATTTCGATGAATGGGAATTCAAGCCGGAACTGGATTGGGCTTCGCTGGAACAGGAAGCACACAAAAAAATGGCCTATTTTACGAAAGACCTCCTGGGATTCTATAAAAGTGAAAGATCACTTTATCAATTGGATGATCATTCCAAAGGATTTGTCTGGCTTGATGCCGACAATCATGAACAGAGTGTCGCCTCGTTCATCAGAAGAGGAAAGAATCCGCAAGATGAGTGTGTCATTTTGTGCAATTTCTCGCATAATGCCTATTCTGATTTTCGCGTGGGGGTGCCGGGAAACGGGGAATATAGACAAATCTTTACAAGTGCAGCCGCCGAATATGGGGGAGTCCAGAGCAGTATCGCCCGCATAGCTTCAGCTGAAGATATCGGAGCGGATGGACAGGACAAGTCCATAAAAATTGAGTTGCCTGCATTTACCATGTGTATCTGGAAATTGATGGAGAAAGGGAGCGAAGCGGATTGAAAAAGCAGATTGTGGCAATGTTATTGGCCGGCGGGCAAGGAACCCGGCTGAAAGAACTTACTTACGCGGTGGCAAAGCCGGCAATTCCATTTGGCGGGAAGTACCGCATCATTGATTTTCCATTATCAAATTGCACAAATTCAGAAATCCATACAGTTGGCGTTTTGACGCAATACCAGCCGCATTTATTGCATCAATATATCGGCCTTGGAACCCCGTGGGACCTTGACCGCCGAAATGGTGGCGTGACGATGCTCCCGCCATATGCGGAAGCTGACGGCATCAAATGGTATGACGGAACCGCGAATGCGATTCATCAGAACATAAAATTTTTAGAGGCGCATCAACCGGAATATGTTCTAATTCTATCGGGTGACCATATATATAAGATGAATTATATGCTGATGCTCGATTTCCATATCAAGCATCAGGCGGATGCCACGATTTCAGTTATTGAAGTGCCATGGGAAGAGGCAAGCCGCTTTGGCTTGATGGAGACGGATGAAGAAATGCAGATTAAGAGATTTGTGGAAAAGCCGGCTGACCCACAAACTAATTTAGCCTCTATGGGCGTATATATTTTTAATTATCAAAAGCTGAAGGAATACTTGGCAAGAGACGCAGAACAAGAAGAGTCGAGCCATGATTTCGGCAAAGATATCATTCCGGCCATGCTTGAAAGCAATGAAAAAATGGTCGCTTATCCATATAAAGGCTATTGGAAAGACGTGGGGACAGTGGAGAGTCTTTGGGAAGCGAATATGGATTTGCTGGAACTGGACTCGGGTCTCGTGCTCCACGATTCGGCCTGGAGGATTTTTTCATCCAATCCTCAGCTGCCTCCGCAAGTAGTGACGTCGACATGTGAAATTCAGGAATCATTTGTCAATGAAGGCTGCATCATCGAAGGCAAAGTCAGGAGATCCGTTATTTCTCAGGATGTCCATATCAAAGAAGGGGCAGAGATTGATGAATGTGTGGTAATGGCAGGGACGGTAGTCGGATCGGGTGCAAAAATCAGCAGGGCGATCATAACGCCTGATCTCAAAATTCCCGCCAATTTTACGCTGCAGAAAAAAGATGGGGAAATCACTCTTTTAACAAAAGAAACGATCAGGAATTGGGAAGGGAGTGAAGACGATGCGCTTAGCAGCAGTAATTGACGCGACTGTCACGATTCCGGGACTGAAGGAATTGGCGATGTACCGGTCGTCCGCCTCGATTCCATTTGCAGGCAGGTATCGCTTAATCGATTTTGCATTATCCAATATTGTGAATTCGGATATCAGTTCAGTCGGAGTCTTTGCTTCACAGCAAAGTGTTTCGCTGATGGATCATATAGGGAAAGGGAAAAGCTGGGATCTGGACCGCCGCAGAAACGGACTTTATTTTTTGCCCACCTCACAACGGGAAGGCGACCAATTGAGTGTCGGTTCCTTTGCGGCGCTTGAGGACCATCTCAGTTTCTTCAAGAAAAGCACGCAGCCCTACGTCGTTGTAACCAGTGCCTTTTCCATTTCGCAACTGGATTATAACGATATGCTGGATGCCCATTTAGCGTCAGGAGCCGATATTACAGAGGCGGTCCGGGACGGGGAATGCATGAAATCTTACATCTTATCCAAGGAATTATTAATGGAGATGATCAAGAGTTTCCGGGAAAATCGGGTTGTGAGTGTTGAAGATATCGTGAATCTTAAGAGAAAGCCATATACCTTTTCGCAATACCAATATGAAGGTTATTTCGTGCTGATCAATTCAATGGAAAGCTATTTCAATGAATCGATGGCGCTGTTGAACGAAGTGACATGGAGGCAGCTGTTCCTGCCCGAAAAACCGATTTATACGAAAGTCAAAGATGAACCGCCGACCAAATATATGAAGGGATCGAGTGTTAAGCGGTCCCTGGTTGCAAACGGAAGCTTATTGGAAGGCCAGGTCAGTGACAGTATTCTGAGCAGAGCGGTGGAAATCGGCAAAAATTCAAAACTCGAAAATTGCATCATCATGCAAAAATGTGTAATAGAAGATAATTGTGATTTGCTGTATGTGATTGCGGATAAAGATGTGCGCATCAAAGCTGGCAGTGTACTGCATGGAACAAAAGAAAAGCCGGTGATCATCCGTAAAGGCAGTGTAGTGTCGGAGGGAGAAGTCTTATGAAAATTATTATGGCAGCAGCGGAATGTGTACCTTTTGCAAAAACAGGAGGGCTGGCTGACGTAATTGGTGCATTGCCAAAGGAACTGGCGAATAACAACCATGACGTTACTGTGTTCTTGCCCAAATACAGCCTGATTGCGGAAGAATTTACAGAGCATTTTTCATTGATTGAAGAAATTCCTGTCTCTTTCGGCGGAGAAATCAAACCATGTGGTGTCTACCAGTACAATGATGAAAATATCCGTTATTTATTCCTGGAAAGCCGGGAATATTTCGGACGGTCCAAAATATATGGCGAACCGGATGATGGGGAGCGTTTCAACTTTTTCAGCATCGCTGTCCTGACCGCAATGAAAGAGATGGAAGTAAAAGCGGACATCATCCACGTCCATGACTGGCATACAGCCATCATTCCATTGCTGATAAAAAAAGACAGCCGTTTCAAAGTGCTTGGAGAAAGCGCTAAAACAGTTCTGACGATCCACAATCTCCAATTTCAAGGCAATTTTGCCACTACTGTTTTCACAAAAGGATTTGAACTGGATGAAAACGGGTTCGACCTTTCTTCCATTGAATGGAATGGAAACTACAATATGCTCAAGACCGGCATTTCCTATGCCGATAAAGTGACCACTGTCAGTCCAAGTTACCGGGACGAAATTTTAACAGCTGCATATGGTGAAGGGCTGGAAGATGTGCTTAAGGAACGTAAAGGCGATCTGGTCGGAATCCTGAACGGATTGGATACTCAGTTTTATAATCCCGCCACAGACCTGGCGATTGAAATGGAGTATGACCACTCATCGATCGAAGAAAAAGCGGTCAATAAGCGCAAGGCTCAATCATTGATGGGTTTGCCGGTGAAAGGGGATGTTCCGCTGACCGTCATGATTTCGCGGCTGGCGGGCCAAAAAGGAATCGATATCCTGGAGGAGGCTCTGCCGGAATTGCTGCAATCCAATGAACTGCAATTTATCCTGCTGGGTTCAGGGGAAGAGAAATTTGAAGACTTTTTCGTGCAGCTGGCTAAAGAATTTCCAGATAAAGTAGCGGTGCATATTGGCTTCGACGAAGACCTTGCGCACCAGCTTTATGCAGGGGCAGATATCTTCCTGATGCCTTCCCATTTTGAGCCTTGTGGTTTAAGTCAGCTCATTTCAATGCGTTACGGAACCGTTCCTGTAGCCAATAAAACAGGCGGTTTGAAAGATACAGTCATTGAATATGACCGCGTCACGCAAACGGGCAATGGTTTTCTGAGTGACTTCACAGGGAATGAGCCTTTCACAGAAGCTGTGAGAAGGGCATTAATGTTCTATCAGGAATCCGGACATTGGGAAGCGATTAAAAAGAATGGCATGGAGGCGGATTATTCCTGGAAACAGTCTGCCGGATTATATGAGGGGCTATATCAGGAATTGACGAAAAACCTTAGCGCAAAATAACCTGGGAATTCACTATCGAACGACCAAAGGAAAGGTGATCTGATGGCAGATAAATCATTCGATAACACAGATTTGGCTGATTATAAAGCAAGCGGTGCCCTGGAAGGGAAAGTGGCGATTATCACTGGCGCCAGCAGCGGCATCGGGCAAGCGGTGGCCATAGCCTACGCGAAAGAAGGAGCAAAAGTTGTCATCGGCTACAAAGGCAATGAAGAAGGAGCCAGGGCAACCCTGCAGACAATCGGGAAATATGGCGGCGACGCAAAAGCGTTCCAAGGAGATTTGGGAAAATCGGCCGAATGCGAAAAGATTGTTCAATTTACGCTTGAAACTTTCGGCCAGATTGACATCCTCGTCAATAATGCGGGCTATCAATACCCACAAACTTCACCGCTGGATATCACGGATGAACAGATGCTCAAAACTTTCGAAATCAAAGCTTTTGCGATGTTCTATTTAGTGAGAGCGGCGTTGCCTCATCTGAAAAAAGGGTCCCGTATCATCAATACAGCTTCCATCAATGCCTACCGTGGACATTCGGATCTGATCGATTATTCAGGTGCGAATGGCGCGATGGTGGCCATGACCCGCTCGCTGGCAAGGCGTCTGGTTCGGGAAGAAATCGCGGTAAACGGTATTGCACCCGGTCCGATCTGGACGCCATTGATTACGAAGACATTCGGGGATTTAAACCCTAACGTAGCGGCTGACTTTGGGGAAGATGTACCAGCAGGGCGGCCGGGACAGCCTTTTGAGCTCGTAAAAGCCTACGTTTTCTTGGCAGACCCGCAAAATTCCTATATGACAGGGCAATTTCTCCATATGAATGGCGGAGATTATATGTCGACCTGATTGCCGATCCGCCTGGAATATTCTTTCTGGCGGATTTTTCATGTCTTCCTACTTCTCCGCTTATAAGGCAGCTGTGATAAAATTCACTGTAACTAAGGGAGTGAGTTTTTGAAAAAAATCTTGATGTTAATTGTTGCGCTGCTTATTTTTTTAGCGGGATGCCAGGAAACTGTTGCACCGAAGAAACCTGTTGAACAAGGGGAATCGGTTCAAGAGTCGATGGATCCGACATTAACCGTGCATTATATCGATGTAGGGCAGGGGGACGCGACATTGCTTGAATTTGATGGCCATGCAATCCTGATTGACGCTGGCCATTGGAAGTCTGACCAAGCTGTCGATTACCTGAAAACTGCAGGCATCAAAGCGATCAATATCGCCGTTGGTACGCATCCTGATGCGGATCATATCGGCCAGCTCGCACAAATTATCGGCGAATTCAGCGTGGAAGAAGTTTGGCTGCCGGGAAATCCAAGCACATCCAATACCTATTTGAATGTACTGCAGGCGATAGATGCAAGTGGAACCGATTATTACGAACCGAGAGCGGGAGATGTTTTTGACGTAGGGAAAATGCGCATCGATGTTCTCTATCCTGAACAGATTACTGGTGCAGCCAATGAAGAATCAATTTCCATGAAATTGACATACGGAGATATTCAATTTGTTTTCACTGGAGACGCCGGGGTAAAAGAAGAGCAGCAAATGATCGACAGTGGAACCGATTTGCAAGCGGAAATTCTTCACCTTGGCCACCATGGCTCGAATACATCCACCAGCAGCGCTTTTCTGGATGCGGTATCACCGGAAGTGGCGATCTACAGTGCGGGAGCGGATAATTCCTATGGTCATCCTCACGCAGAGGTGTTGGCGGCAGTCGAAAATAGCGGTGCTGAAGTTTATGGCACTGACGTTAATGGCACGATTATTGTTGAAACAGATGGCAGTGCCTATAATGTAGTGACCAGCCGCACCGGGATCCCGACTGAAGGGGAGAATCGCTGCATCAACATCAACATCGCATCCACCGCTGAACTCCAGCAGATTGCGGGAATCGGTGAAACGTATGCAAAAGAAATTATTCGCTTACGGCCATTTGAAGCGATTGAAGATTTAGATGACATAAGCGGCATCGGCCAGGCGACAGTAGAAGCGATCAAAGAGCAGAATCTGGCATGTGTAGAGGAGTGATCACGTGAAAGGCTATTTGGACAAGATCGAAGACGGAGGAAAAGCAGTCATTCTGCTGGAAGAGCAAGGCTTCGAAATTATTGTGCCGTTCAAGGAACTTCCGCATGGGAGCGCCATCGGCTCGTGGTTCCGGATCTATGAAGAAAACGGTGACTTCTCCATCTTACTGGATGAAGCTGAACGGCAGCACAAAGAGCAATTGGCAGATGAATTGACCGGTAACTTAAGGATGAAAAGCAGCGGCAGTAAATATAAAAGAGACTAAATTAAAAATGCCCTGGACCGATTGCAGTCCAGGGCATTTAGGCTGTCGAGAAACATCAACTTTTCAATCATTTCGCTGCATATCTTTTAATGTCTCGAAGCTAGCGGAGTGATGCAGGAGCAGCCTAAAAAAACGTGCTCCTGCAGTGCTGCGCACTTCGTCGCAAAGGCATTCTCCGTGCAAGACACGGCTAATGCCTTCGAAGCTGTTTTGCGCAATATCGATTACTTGCCTTTATCTTTTTCTCAATAAGCTGAATGCCCTGGACCGATTGCAGTCCAGGGCATCGTGATTTTAATTTGTTTTTTCGATCAACTCGAGATAATAATCCGCGATTTGTCCTTCTTGGTACAGATCTGTTCGATCAGTCGCATAATTATGGATGGTAGCGGGGAACTCGAGTTTCAAATCCGGCACCCGTACCTCAAAATCATTTTTATAAAGAAGAACAGCCACATCGTGGTATTCTTCACTATTCACTTTAAATGAAAAAGAAATCTTGTTTATTTTATTTTCTGTACCTGAAAGTTGGACGTGCTCATTTCTAAAGTCTGTTGCTTCAATCTGTTTGTCATCAATCCAAACGGCTGTCTCCATGGAAAAACCACCTTTCCAAATTCTATGGTTCAACTTTAACACGAAAAAACCGTCAAACCCCTCTGTAAGGATTTGACGGCCATATTCAGGCTGCCGCTTTTTTATTGCGCGCGTAGCGGATATTTGCCACTACAAGCGTGACAACAAGGAACAGCCCAAGCAATCCGATGACCGGATAAAACTGGCTGACGAGTTCTGTAAATCCTTTGAAGCTCAACAGGTAGGCAAGTGTCACTGCGATGACAACCGTAATTTTGAAGCGTGCCGTATTCTGCTCCGCAAAGCGGGCAGTGAACGAAAACAGCATACTGACGGCTGTGTTGTAAATCATTGCAAAAAGAATCAATGAAATGAAGAACCCGAGCAAGGGAGAAATATCGTTGGCTATTTGAAGCATCGGCATATCCGAGCTGCCGACTCTGTCGACGGCTGAAAAAATAGCCAAGTGGCTCAAGATGATCAATGCACCTAGCCCAAGTCCGCCGATCAATCCACCGCGGGCGGCGATTTTTTCGTCTTTTTCGATTCCGCCCATGACGATGGCCATGGAAGCACCGACGGCTATATTGAAGGAAACATAATTGATTGCTGAGTAAAACCAATTGGATAAAGCTGAATCCTGTTCTTTGGCAATCGGGTTCAGTTCAGCGAACGAAGCATCCATTGTCAGAAGGCTGTAAATGGCAAGACCGATAACCACCATGACTAAAAATGGCGTGATACTGCCGATAATGGCAATGATCTTCTGGATATTGAGCATGATCGTGCCCATGACGATCAAAGCCATCACGGTATTTCCAAGAACTGCCGGCAAACCGAATTGCTGGGAGAAGATTGAACCGGCTCCGGCAATCATTACAACTCCCACGCCGAATACTGTCAGGATAATGATGATATCCATGATGAAACCGCCGTATTTGCCGCCGATGCCATAGAGCGCATCTTTGTGCGAAGTGGTTTGCATGCGGCTGCCGAGTCTCGTCAGACTCATTCCCATATAGGCAAAAAGAGCAGTGGCCAATATAGCCGCTAAAATACCGAGATAACCAAAGCTTGTGAAATATTGAAGTATTTCCTGGCCGGATGCAAATCCTGCACCGACGATAATACCGATAAACGCGCTGCCGATTTTTAAACTTTTCTTCATGTTGTCCCCCTGGATGTGTGCGAACTTGATTCTAAAACTTATGTAAATATAGCAAAAAAATCGTATTCTGACAAAATATATTTGAAAATTCAAGACTTTGGCGCGAAAGAATATTATTATGAGAACATTTAAAAATTATTTGGAAATGAAAAGAGGATGCCGGAATTCCGGCATCCTCTCATAATAAATTATAGTTAATCGTTTTTATTTGCGATGATGACTAATTTGCCTTTGTCGAGTTCTTCTTCGTATTCTTCCGCTTCCTGTTTCGTCAGGCCGGCGCCTTCCATCTTCGCGCGGAGTTCATCGCCGCGAGAGCTGGTCATGTTTTTCATGCTGTCCAGGAAACCTTGTTCTTTCATGCCGACGCTTTCAGTATCAAGGGCATCAGTTACATCTTTTTGGCGCTTTTTATCATGCGCGAAAATATAGATGTCGTCATGGTCGTATCCTTGTGTTGCCAATTTGTCGATTTCTGCTTTTGCTTGGAGTGCGTTCTCAACTGTCATTTTAATAGTCAAAATAATCCCTCCTAATTTTTCTATCCACTTATTCTTTACCACGCAGCTGCCCGCCTTAAACAAGTGTATGGGTTCCTTATGCGTTATACTAAAGAAAACAGCATTGGGAGGAGAGTTGACATGAACATAACGACTATCGGGATTTGGGGCGGCTACCCAAATAAAAACGAAGCGACCTCTTCGTTCTTAATCGAACAGGACGGTTTCCGCTGTTTAATCGACTGCGGAAGCGGGGTGCTGGCGGCGGTTCAGAACTACGTGGAACTGCGTGAATTGGATGCGGTTATACTTACTCACTATCATCCGGACCACGTAGCGGATATCGGGGTGCTTCAGCATGCGGCAATGGTGGGCATGCAATTGAAGGAGTGGAATACACCTTTGCCGATTTATGCGCATAACCGGGATGCTGCGGGTTTTGACAGCCTGTCATATAAAGGGGTCACGGAAGGCAAAGAGATTCATGCAACTGAACCTGTTCAGATCGGGCCGTGGGAAGTATCCTTCTGTGAAACGATCCATCCGGTTTATTGCCTGGCATTGAAATTCTCTTCAAACGGCAAGACAGCGGTTTTCACAGCCGATACGGCATGGAAAGATGAACTCGTTGAGTTTTCGGCTGGAGCCGACTTCATTGCTGCCGAATCGAATCTTTATGAAAAATACGTCGGCATCATCCAGGGCCATATGAGCGGACGCCAGGCGGGCGAACTTGCTTCAGGAGCCAATGTGAAACAGATGGTGTTAACCCATCTGCCGCAATATGGTGAACTTGAGGAGATTTTGGAATCTGCGAAAGAAGCATTTTCCGGTCCGGTTGAATTTGCTGAAATCGGTAAAACGTATCGGCTTTAATTGTTTAAGGGAGCAGATATGGTACTTGAGAGAAAAAAGTTGAATGAATAGGTGTTTTAACTTTCATTAATGGGAAGTTAGTAATATAGAAGCTATTGAAAGGGGCACGGTTTATTATGAGGGAATTATTCGGTTTGATGAAATTCGGCGCTAAATCAGCGCTATGGGCAGCAATTATAAATACGGTTCTCGGCATTATTAAAACAGCTGCCTACCTGATCACAGGAAATGTCGCCATGTTCGCTGAAATGATGCACAGTTTTGGTGACGCGGCCAACCAATTTTTCGTATTCATCGGATCAGGGCTCAGCAAAAAGAGTCCGACGGAACGATTCCCTGGAGGATTTGGGCGACTCGTCAATCTGGTCTTGCTGGGAGCCGTGCTGATTGTCGGGATCCTTGCCTATGAAACGATTATTGAAGGGATTCACCATATCCAATCAGCGACGCATTCCGAAGATTGGTTCTGGTTGAACGTCGGTGTGTTGGGCATAGCGATCGTATTGGAATTGTTCGTGTTGCATAAAGCCATGAAAGAAATTACACATAACTTGCCAAAAGAACAAACTAAAGGCTTGAAAATCGTTTCCGCATCTTTTAAAAACGTGAAATCAGCCAATCCTGCAACAAAACTTGTCTTCCTTGAGGATATGGTCGCAGTCAGTGGTGCAGTGCTCGCACTTGTCGCAATCGTGATTGCAACTTACACCCCGTTCCATAGTGCGACAGGCTATGCGTCAGTCATTATCGGCCTTATGCTTCTAGTTGTAGTGGGACGTATTTTCCTTGATAATTCCGCTGGCGTTCTTGGTGTCGCAGATCTCGATATGCAGGATCGCATGGGCAATGAAATCATGAAGCATCCAAAAATAAATGACATTCAAGATATTGATGTTATTCGCGAAGGCGATGATCTTCATGTTGAATTGAAAGTGGAAGTCGCACCAAATATGACAATTCAGGAAGCGGATGAAATCCGGGAGTATATAGCGTTAGAAATCAATAAACGTGTTCCGAATGTTACAGATATCATTATCGAGTTTGACCAGGATGATGATATTACTCATTGGAAAAAAGTAACAACGCAGAAACCAGTCGAATAAGCAGTGGATATAAAGCAAACCTTAGCGAATTAACTGGAGGGATTCTAATGAAGATCGGAATCATCGGCGCAACTGGAAAAGCTGGGAGCCTCATCATGAAGGAAGCAAAATCCAGAGGTCATGAAGTGACAGCGATTGTGCGGAATTCACAGAAACTTCCTGAGGAAGAAGATGCCGTGGTTTTGGAAAAGGATATTTTTGACCTTGATGCAAATGACCTGAAACAATTCGATGCTGTCGTCAACGCTTTCGGCGTGCCGCCTGAAAAAGCGGAGCAGCATGTGGAAGCGGGCCGGTCGCTGATCAATGCACTGAAAGAAGCAAAAGACACACGTCTTTTGGTGGTCGGAGGCGCAGGCAGCCTGTTTGTCGATGAAGCCAGAACAACACGATTGAATGAGACTCCGGAGTTTCCTGAGGCTTTCAAAGCCATCGCGTTGAATCAGTCCCAAAACCTTGCGGATCTTGAGCAAGCTGAAGGAGTTCAATGGACTTTCCTGAGTCCCGCAGCTTTTTTCGATCCTGAAGGCAAGCGCACAGGACGCTACCAAATCGGGGAAGATGCGTTTCTTGTAAACAGGAAAGGCAAAAGTTATATCAGCTATAAGGATTACGCAATTGCGCTGGTCGATGAAATTGAAAATGGCTGGCATATCAATAAGCGGTTTACCGTAGTAGCGGAAAGTGAATGAATACGGAAAGCAGCTGCCGGATTTTTATTCCGGCAGCTGCTTTTCTTCACTAAACGTTCACCTTCATTTCTTCAAAGCGTAATTGAATCATGTATAATAAATTGAAACTTGAAGATAAAGGTGGGTAAGCACGATGGATTTTCTATACTTTCCAGAAGATAAATCAGAGTACATCCCGGGCATCATTTCCGTAATTGTTATCTTCATTCTCTCAATGCTGATTATCTGGCTATTGGTCAGGGCTTCGAAGAAACAAGTTCAGAACTTGGAAGATCAGGGGTATTCCGTTAATTACGATATGAAAAACAGCGACGATCCGCTGTCTATAGATGATAAGCCGGAAAAGGATGAAGTGAAACAGACTTCTGAATACGATAACGGCAAAAAGGGGTCCTGACAAAAATCAGGACTTCTTTTTGTTGAAGGGAAATCGGTGTATACTGATACCGCATGATTATATTTAACGAATTGGAGATTTACATATGATAAAAAATCTTTTTGGCGGCCTGCAATGGGCCGTATTTCTATTAGCTTCATCCATTGCCGCACCGATCGCCATCGCCAGCGTATTCGGGATGGATACGGCGGATACGGCATTATTCGTCCAGAGAACGGTCTTCGTTCTGGGAGTCGCGGTTTTGCTGCAGGCATTTATCGGCCATAAGATGCCGATCAACGAAGGGCCGGCCGGATTATGGTGGGGCATCTATATCGTTTACGCAGGATTGGTCGGTTCACTTTACGCCACGGCCGAAAACGCGCTGCAGGCGCTGCAAAGCGGGATGCTATACAGCGGGGTGCTGTTCATCATTTTCGCTTACACCGGTCTCGTGGGTAAAATGCGCCGTTTGTTCACCCCGACAATCACATTCGTCTATTTATTGTTATTGGTGCTGCAAATCAGTGAATCGATCATGTCGGGCCTGTTCGGCATCACGACACCAGGAGAACCTGTCGATCTCGTCGTCTTTATGGCCGGAATCGCGGTTGTAGTCGCCACTTTCTATTTTATGGGCAATAAAATCCCGTGGGTCAACCGCTATTCCGTACTGTTTGCGATTGCGGCTGGCTGGTTCCTGTTCTTGATCATCGGCAAAACGGAATCCGTGCCGTTCGAAGCGGGCACATTCATCTCATTGCCGAAGATGCTGGTATTCGGTCCGCTCGTCTGGGACAGCGGCATGTTCGTCACATCCTTGTTTTTAACCCTGCTGCTGATCGCCAATATGATGGCATCGATGCGGGTCATGGAGTATTTATTGAAAAATGAATTCGGCATCCATCAGCCGGACCGGGTCAAACAAGGTTCCGTCGCATCCGGATTGAACCACATCATTGCCGGCTTGTTCTCTTCCATCGGACCTGTGCCGATCTCAGGAGCAGCCGGATTTGTCAGTGCGACAAGGACCCCGTCATTAAAGCCGTTCATTGTCGGCGGATTCCTGGTGGTTGCCATCAGTTTGTTCCCGAATATCATGGCATTGCTTGCTGCCTTGCCGGCGCCGGTCGCCTATGCGGTCATCTTTGCGATTTTCACGAAGATGGTGGAAATGGCATTCAAGGAGTTGGAAGAGGAAGCTGACCGGATGCAGGCCTATAAAGTTTCTGCTTTCGGCTTGATGATCGGCGTCGGCATCATGTTCGTTCCCCAGGAAAGCATGGCTGAACTGCCTGGTGTGATTGCCTCGACTCTTTCAAACGGCTTGATCACAGGAACTATCATCGCGATTATTCTTGAGCAGGCATTGATTTGGAGAAAGAACAAAAAATAAGAAAAAGCGTGCCGCATCGGTGAGATGCGGCACGCTTTTTATATAATCAAAAATTATTTATTCGCCTTCGATTTCCTCAGTCAACTTCTCCAGCTCGTCGATCAATTCGCCGATATAGGCGATTGTGTCGCGCAACGGTTGATCGGTTGTGATGTCGATGCCAGCCATTTTGGACAGCTCAACCGGTGATTTGGTTCCGCCTGCTTTCAGCACTTCCAGCCATTCGTCGACAGCCGGCTGTCCTTCTTCAAGGATGCGTTTTGAGACTTGTGTCGAAATGGTCAAGCCTGCGCTGTACGTGTAAGGATACAAGCCCATATAGTAGTGTGGCTGGCGCATCCAGGTAAGCTCGGCACCGTCATTGATTTCCACAGTGTCGCCCCAGAATTCCTCCAGAACCCCGCGTTTCAGGTTGTTCAGGATTCCCGCATTGACGCTCTGTCCTGTATCGATGCGCTCATACACTTTGCGCTGATAAGCAGCTTCAAGCAGGTGCGTCACGAAATTATGGTAATACGTGCGGGCAACGATGGAAGAGATGACCCAGCGTTTGAATTTAGGGTCTTTCGAATTCTCGAGCAGGTGGTTGGCCATCAGCATTTCATTCATCGTCGATGGTGCTTCGATAAAGTAGAGCGATGGACGCGCGTTGAAGATGTTCTGCGCGCGGTTGGCGTTATAGAAATGTCCGGCATGGCCAAGTTCATGCGCCAGCACAAACACTTCGTTCATGCGGCCGGTCCAGGAAATCAGGATATACGGATGGTTGCCGTAAGGGCTCGAACAGAAAGCGCCAGTCGACTTGCCTTTATTCTGCGCGAAATCGATCCAGCGTTCCGAATAAGAACGTTCGATCATTTCAAGATAATCTTCGCCCATGATGCCAAGCGCGTCGTTGATGTATTTCTTCGATTCTTCCACTGTGATTTCCGGTTCGTACGTCGGATCCAATGAAATCTTCAAATCGGCGAAGGTCATTTTCTCAAGGCCATGCGCTTTTTGCAGCAATTTCGCGTATTTGCGCATATGCGGCGCCAATTCACTGGTGATCAAATCGATTTGGCGGTTGTAAAGCGAACGGTCCACTTCCTGATTGAACAGCAGGTAGTCGAAAATGGAATCATAGCCTCGCAGGTCGGAAGTCGTTTTTTCCGTCTGCAGCTGCATATCATACGTTTTCGCAGTGGTATGCTGGTAGTCTTTCAGCTTCTTCGAAAACGCGTCAAAAGCGGCGCGGCGCTTGGCCGTATCCGTTTCAGCTTCCCAGTCGCCTTCGAATGACACGTAACTTAATGGATAACTTTTGCCGTCCGCTTCAAAATCGTCGAATGACATATCCACCATTTTTGTCGTATTGTAGAGACCGTATGGCGCGTTGAACGTCGATGAATAAGCGGCAAGTGTCTTTTCCACTTCCGGATGCAATTGATATTGCTTTTTGCGGATCAATTTCTCCAAATACACTTTGAATTCGTCGGATTCCTGCATGGCCTGTTCCAGCGTTTCTTCCGGCAATGCCAGCAATTCACTGGTGACGAACGACAGCTTGCTGTTCACTTTGGCTGCTGATGAACCGAATTTGCTCGACAGCATCTGGGCTTCGTCATCTGTTTGATCTGTGCTGATTTTAAGGCTTGCGTATGTACCCACCGGCACGAATTTTTCGTTTATTTCAGCGTAAGCTTTCAATAACTCATTTACTGAAGCCGCATCCTTCGTGTTTCCTTTATAAGTTGAGGCGAATGTATCCACTTCTTTTTCGAGCGCAGAAAGCGCTTCGTGAAAAGCTTCATCTGATGGGAATAAAGACTGCAGATCCCATGTTTCATCAATGCTGACTTCTGAACGTGCGGGCATACTCTTGACCATTTATCTCGCTCCTTTTATTACGGTTATCGAACTATTCCAAGTATAGCGGGCAAGCGGAAAAAAGTAAAAACTATTTATCAAATAAATTTTAAAATTCTTATAAATTAGGTTTAAAAAATTTTGAAGGTGGTATTTAGATTATACAAGGCGGAACCACCGTAGGGAGAAACGAGTAAACGGTTTAGTAGTTTACAATCGCCTCCAGACGAGGACATGCACAGCCTTGGCGGAAAATTTGCTTTACTGACGATTGTGATCTCGTCGGGTACCAAGTTTGTAAAGTTTTCTGAAGAGAAAGTGTTTCAAACGAAGTTTGGTAAGTTTTTTGTGTAAGTGCAACTGAATATCTGACTGCAGAACATCGGATTCGCTGAGAGGTAGATGCGACTAAAATCTAAAGATGCAGACAGTACAAGAAGCTGTATTGACGGGATAAGAACATTCGTCAACCTTTATAAGAATGTAGAAGTATGATTGACAAATTTTCCGCGTGCGCAAACTTCTCCGAGAGTGGAGAAGCTGCAACAGGGAAAGCACAGCCTGATGAAAAGGGCTGTGCTTTTCTATTTGTTCAATTTCATCAAAAAAGCGGACCGCTTGGGCGATCCGCTTTTTTCTTATTGTTTTTTAGTATTCTCGTTCTTCAACCACATTATGGTCCTTGTCCAGAATCTGAAGTTTGCTGGGTGTATTGTCTTTAGCGAGTTCTTCAGCTGCGGCAATCGCTCCGTCTTTGCTCGGGAATGACTCGGTCGGAGCCACGTCCTCCAGTTTGACGATCCAGCGCGTTGCGTCCTGGTCAGGTGCTACACTATAACATTTCATACATATCAAACTCCTTTCCTGATCTCTTTTTTTGTTTTCCCGCACTCTATGGTTTTAAACAATTCGCCATGTCAATTAAATTCAGAATAGTTCGTCCTTTACTTGGTGCTTATGTTAAAATTGAGGTAATATCTTACAGAAATAAATGCAAATATCTCAAGAAAAGAGGAGAAAAGAATGAGTGAAACAACGATTACAGCAATTCAGGATGAATACGCAGAGGAATTTGCGCATTGTTATGGATGTGGGCGCTTAAATGAGTCGGGACATCATTTCCGGACAATATGGCAAGGAGATAAAACCTATACTGAATATGAACCCGGCAATGAACATACAGCTATTCCAGGATTCGTTTACGGCGGCGTCATCGCTTCACTTATCGATTGCCACGGAACAGGCTCGGCTTCATTGGCATTGCATAGAAAGAATGGTTTTGAACCAGGCAGTGGAGAAGAGCCGCCGCGTTTTGTTACGGCATCGCTGCATGTCGATTACCTGAAGCCGACTCCACATGGCGTCACATTGAAAGCGGTCGGAGAAGTGGAAGAAATTCACCCGAAAAAATTTAAAGTGACTATAGAAGTTACAGCTGACGGAGCAATATGTGCAACGGGGACGGTAGTAGCGGTTGTCATGCCTTCTTCATTCGGAAAATAATTCTCTAAGGGGCTGGAGGAAATGGCGGAAGAAAAACAGGAGATCCGAACAGATTTGATTGGAGAAATTTTAAGGGAATACGAGAAGACAGGCGGAATGGACAATTTGCCGGGGGCCGGGAAACCGCTGCCGTCGGAATATTTTTCAGGAGACCTTTTTCAGCATTTTCAGCGCATCGCGAACGAGCAGGGATACAAACCGCATTGGCTGAAATTGCAGCATGAAATACGCGGTCAGATCCAAGAGGCGCTTGGCAAATTGGAAGCTGGCAAGACAAAGGACCTTCCTCTTCGGATTGCAAGAATCAACGAGAAAATCCATGAATTCAATAAATCCTGTCCGCCGCCCTTGCAAAAAGGCTCCGTAACGCTTGAAAATATCAGCAGAATGGCAAGCCGGTGGGAATAGTACGGTATCAAAACGGACCCAACTTGTTTGGCGTCCGTTTTTTGGTTTAACAGCGCAAGGATTAGGGAATTTTTCACATGAGTCTATTTAGCAGGAACCAGAAAGGGAGGGGTGAGCAATTATGGAGAACAAAGATGAAAAAACAGAGTTGAATAAAACACCAGAATCAGAGGAAGTGAAAGAGCCGTCTGTCGAACCGGTGCCGGAAGTGACCGAACCGACGGCTGAATCAGCGTCGCCTGTGGATGAAACGACGGAGGAGACGGAAGCGGAACCAGAACTGAAGTCAGAACCGAAGTCGGAATCGACGCCTGAACCGGCTGCTGAAGTGGTTGAAACAGAAGCTGTATCGCCACCGGTAACTGAAGAACCTGTTGTGGAACCGGCAAAAACACCGGTTGAACCGGATCCGATCGTAGAAGAGGCGCAGGCTCAACCTGCACCGGTTGTGGAAGAAACCCGCGTTGAACCAGTGCCGGAAGCGGAAGAAAAGACGGTGGAGCCCGCAGCGGAACCAGAACCGAAGCCAGAAGCGAAGTCGGAACCGACGCCACAACCAGCAGAAACTCAAGCAGAACCAGTGCCAGCCGCTAAAGAACCGGTTGAAAAGGCAGAGGAAAAACCCAAAAAATCTGCGAAAAAAGAAAAAGCTGCTGCTGAACCAGAGCCGGTGGAAGAAGTTCCAGAAGAACCGGAGGAAGAAGAAAACAATGAAACTGCCCGTTTCAGTAAAATTTACAGCAATGTAGCTTCCAATAAATATGAAAACCTTCGTACAAGTTATATAGAAAATAAAGCGAAAGAGCTGCGGAAAAAACGTAAATAACAAGTCGAGTGCAGTTCATTGTTAAAAGGATTTTCCGAAATAGAAGCTTTTGACGGTAAATGAATGACACAAGGACGATAACGCTTTTAATTTTATTTGTTTTTCCGAGTATCCGTTTCTTTTATAACGAAACTGGCACGAATAAAAGCGGAAATCGATTCACTTTTTTGCAGGAGTGCCATTTGTGATCGGCAAGCGGGGAGTTATGATCGGCTACGCGACTTTTATGATCGGCTACGCGCACTTTATGATCGGCTACGTGGCTTTTGTGATCGCCAACCCGTTTTTCACCGGAGCCAGCTCCAGCGCTTCCGCTTTCCTTTATTTACGATCCAACTTTTCAACTTCCTCGGAAGCGACAAAAGCAAGGTCGTCATTTCCGAACAATTGCAGCACATCAAGAAGCGTCTCGTTGCTGATTTCAAATTCAGTCGGATCGGCTTCTTCGACAGCGCGCACCAGTGCTTCGTTTTTGGATTGGGCAGGATAAGCTCTTTGGTAAAGCTGAACCGGATTTAGCTCATTTTGCAGGGACCAGGTGACAAAAAGCTGGATCATTGTCGCTTCATCCTGCTGGTATTTTTTGATGATCCATTCGTCGCGATTTTCATATTCCATACGTATCAGCTCCTTATCAGCAATTTTAACCTTAAATATTAAAAGAATATAGATGGATGCTTGGACTTCCATGAAAAAATCCTCTAGAATTTAACGCAAGACGCATGAGAGTATCGGAGGGAAAAAGATGAAATTAATTCAAGTAAGAAAAGGGCAGTTCGTCTACTATAATAACGAATTGCATAAAGTCTATTCGGTCAAACCATTGGCCAAAAAATCTGTTCACATGTTCCGGATCAAAGATATGGAGCAAGTGGACTGCAAAGCGGATGAAGTATCATTGTACAAGCCGCAGCATCTCGATTCGTTCCTGTTTTTCGGGAGCCGCTATACGCTGCGCGATGATATTGCCCCGGATGAAGGCGGGTATATCCTGATCAGTAAACCGGATCCTGATTATATGGATCATTATTCACTTAATGAATTCGAGAAAGTGGAATCGGTGGAAGGCAAGAATGTGGTGACGACCAGACAAAACACAGTGAAATTCAGGGAATTTTTCGTTATGGAACCGGGCGAGGCGCAAGGCAGCAAAGACATCGCTTATTTCGATAAGTCAAAAGTCGATGCCAGCCAGCTGGAAGCGGATAAAGAATTGATCGAAAAAATCCGCGAGCGCGACGCGATCCGTCCGTCCATCGGGGATGTCTACCTGAATCTGGATGACGCTTCGACTGCAATGGTAGTGGCGATTTCGAGTGAAGACGTAACACTCGGCAATGGAGACCGCCTGACATTCCATGAACTCTACAAAGCGGATAACTGGAACTTCCTCTATAACGTGGTTGACGGCGAGTTCCGTTAAACCGGATCTACGAATGCATTTTAATAAAGCCAGCTAAGGACGATTCCTTAGTTGGCTTTTTGCATTCTAAAGCGGCTTCAACGCTTCCGTACGGTCGAAAAACAGGAACGCGTCGTATCGCTTTGACATCATGGACGGCACGTAATTGCCGTAAGCTTCATGCTCCGGATTGTATACGACGCCGACTGCCCGGTGTCCGACCCAGCGATCGAACAAACGGCGGTTGCTGTCATCGAAAAGCAGCAGTTTATCATGCGCGCCAGTTCGGTGCAGCAATTCTTCCCATGAATTCTTCGCAGCAGGCGGCAGCACCATCTCTTCGTGCGGTGCTTCCCATGCTTCAGCTGCAATGACAGTGCCTTCGTACGAACCGAAACCGACAGCGAAAACATCTGCGGACGGATTCTGCTCGCGCAGCAATTGCCCGACATTGACCATGTTATCTTCTTTCATATCTGTCGCCCGTGCATCTCCTATATGCGTGTTATGCTCCCAGATGATAATGCGGGCATCTGTGCCGTGATACTTCCGCAATTCATTAACGGTTTCCACCATATGCTGGTCACGGACATTCCACGAATCAGCACCGCTTTTGAGCATGGCACGGTAATAAGCTTCCGCGTTCTTCGCAACCAGTGAATTGACCTGCAAGTTCAGGTCGGCTTCTTCATCATTCGTGTAATTCTCCGCGTTACTCCGTATGGAAGCCAGCAACCGGGTGACTTCTTCGATGCAGCTCTCCGAAAAAGTCGCGTACGAAATCGCGTATTTCTCCGGCTCCCGATTGCTCGGGTCGAAACAGGAAAATGCCTGCTTTGCCAGTTCCGCGTCGCCGCCTTCGGGATCCACATCGTTCAGATAATGAATCACTTCCTCCATCGACTCCCACAGACTGTACACATCGATTCCGTAAAAGCCGGTTTTTTTATTTTCCGAAGCGTTATAAACCTTCAGCCAATCAATAAAATCCGCAATTTCTTCATTTGCCCACATCCAGGTTGGCCAGCGGGTAAACGCCTGTTTAAGCATGTTCCGGGCGCTTTGATCCTCTTCGGCAAAATTATTGATGTAGCGATGTACCCGGTAAGCGGACGGCCAATCGCCTTCTACTGCAATCTGTGAAAAACCTTTTTCCTGAATCAGCCTTTTCGAGAATTCGGCGCGCCATCGGTAATATTCTGATGTCCCGTGGGTTGCCTCGCCCAGCAGGACAATTTTTGCGTCGCCCACAGCTTCCATCAATGGATCCAAACCATCTAACCCGTTGACAGGCTGTGCAAACCGGCTGATTGCTTCTTCCAACGTAAGATTCATCCCTGCACTTCCTTTCAAAAAATGATCGGAGGTCAAAATGGGGAAAAAAGCATATCCGCGAAACGGATATGCTTTTGAGAATCATTTCTTCAGAACATCTTGGTATTCCGGAGTCTTTTCAATGACGCCACGCGCAAAAGGGCATTGGGCATCGATGCTTTTTCCTTCATTACGGGCATATTGCACCACTTCGCTCACCAATTGCTTGCCGACGCCTTGTCCCGAAAGTTCAGGCGAAACTTCTGTGTGAGTCACTGTCAGCACATCACCCGATGGCGTATAAGCGAGTGAACCCAATTCCTCTGAGTCCCGTTCAACGTAGAATTTATTGTTGCCGTGTTTCACATCCATTGCATTGCCTCCTTTTTCATTTATAGTGATGTATTCCCGTTCTCGTTAAAAGTATTCAATAGCGGGTATAGAAAGGCATGGTTCATCTAAAAATATGTCAGGATGAGGTGATCGAATGGCAGATGAAAGACTTGCCGAAACTGCAGTCAATAAAATCGAGAAAGTGTTTGGAGAGCATGAAACCTATAGGCGTGCACATTCAAGAGGGATAGGGTACAGAGCCGTTTTTACGGCAAACGGCGAAGGGAAGAAATGGACCGTGGCGCAGCATCTGCGGGAAGGGGAGACCAAAGCTGTGGTGCGATTTTCGCACAGTGCTCCAGATCCTTTTTGGACGGATAATCTATCACCGGTAAAAGGCATGGCCGTGCAATTTCAGTTGCCGGACGGGCAAGTGATGAACAGTGTCGGCGTCACTTCGCCGATATTCTTTTCGCGTACACCGGAAGTGTTTACCGAAATGCTGGATATCGCGAAATCGTTTAAAAAGGGGCGGCTGCGATTGCGGGACCTCATCACCTTATTCATCAAATATCCGGAAAGCCGAGCGGCCATCCGCATCATCCGTAAAATGCAGAGCCCGGCGAGTTTCGCGACTGGCCTCTACCATTCCATTCACGCATTTTACCTGGTGAACGGCACCGGCCAGCGCGAACCTGTCAAATTCCAATGGCAGCCGGAAGCGGGCGAGGAATCGCTGAATCCGGCAGAGGCTGCCTCTGTGGAAAAAGGGGATTTTGAAAAAGAGCTTGAAGAACGCGTGGTACGGGGTGAAACAGCTTTCCGTCTGATAGCGGTGATCGGGGATGCAGGGGATCCCGTAGATGACCCGACAAAAGACTGGGCTAAAGACAGAAAGAAAGTTGAACTGGGGCGCCTGGTGCTGATGGAAAAGACTGACGATGCGGAAGGGTTGCTGTTTGATCCGACTGTCCTGGCGGAAGGCGTCGAATGTACGGATGATCCCATCCTGCATTTCCGCAACCCAGCATACGCTGTTTCCTATATGCGGAGGGAAAAGGAGAAGCAGGCGGGCCGAAGCTGAAAAAGCGGCATATATTGCTTGCCGATCATAAATGGCGCGTAGCCGATCACAAATGCCCCGTAGCCGATCATAAACTCTCGCTTGCCGATCACAAATGCGATATAACCGATCACAACTTGCTAATTGTTCAAAAATGAAATTTTTTCTCTTAGTTCGGTAGCTTTATTCGTTCTTGCAACGGGCTTTTTAAGAAACTCTTCTTCAAATCAGTCATATCCGAAGAAATAAAGCATTTCAGGCTCTCAAAAGTGAAGAATTAACTTATTCTCGACACAAAAAAAGCTGAAGCCCAATAGGACTTCAGCTTTTTATTGTTAACGGGCGCCTCAGCTTTTCTATCAATAAAGCTTCCCTTGTCTGTAAAGGACTTCAGATAAACGCGAAACTGAGTGGATATAGCAATTTTGGCGGAGCGGGAATGGATCTCCGTAAAATTGCGGCAGGATCATATCGAAAGTTTTCTTCATCTGCGCGACAAGTTTTTGGTAGATCTCGTCTTCAGTATCGTAGCGGGTTTCGCGACCTTGCAGCCATTCGAAATATGACACGATAACTCCGCCGGCATTCGCCAGGATATCAGGAATGATCACGACGCCTTTGTCGCTTAAGTATTTATCTGCCTCTTCTGTAGTCGGCGCATTTGCACCTTCTACAATAATCCGCGCTTTGATGTTTTCCATATTGCCTTCGTGCAGCTGGTTCTCCAGTGCAGCAAGGAATAATACATCCACATCGAGCGTAAGAAGCTCGTCGCGTCCGCGGATTTCGGCTTTTGCTCCGGTTTCAGCCAATTGCTCTTCTGTTGTCGGAAGGTCTCCTTTATTTTTCGCGGTAAAGGCGATCAATGCCGGAATGTTCAGGCCTTCTTCATTATATAAAGTTACGTTGCGGTCACTGACAGCAACGACCGTATTGTCGACCAATGGACATTTATAAGCTTCATGCGCTGTAACGGAACCAACGTTACCGAAGCCTTGTACGGCCACTTTCAATGGACGATGCGCCATTTCCAATGTGGTTTTGGCGAAGACGTTGTCCGTTGAAGATAATAATTCCTCTTTTTCCTTCAGGAAATCGTGGATCATATAACGGAATGAAAAGTAGACGCCTTTACCGGTCGCTTCCCGTCGGCCTTTAGAGCCGCCGTTCACCACCGATTTACCGGTGAAACTGCCCAGGTAAGGGGTACCGTGATGGATTTTCTTGTATTCAGCCATCATCCAGTCCATTTCACGTTCTCCGGAACCGACGTCCGGTGCCGGAATATCTTTGTCCGGTCCGATGACATCAGCGAAATACCGGACGTATTTACGGGATATTGCATTCAGTTCCTTCTCGGAATAATTGCGGGGATTGATGACGATGCCGCCTTTGCCTCCGCCGAATGGCACGTTATGCAAAGCGTTCTTCAATGTCATCAGGAAAGCCAGGTTCATGACCTCTTCTTCGTTAACCGATTCATGAAAACGGATGCCGCCTTTATAAGGGCCAAGCGCATCGTTATGCTGGACCCGGAAAGATGGGATCCGCACGACTTTTCCATTATCCAATGGAACGCGCAAATAGGATTTATGCACTTTGTTCGGTGTTGACAGGATGGAACTGAGTGAAGTGAAAGCTTGCTCACGCATCCCTTCGTTCAGCTCCGGTAAAAAACTTTCATCTTGCATTAATGCATCGAGTGAAGATTGGATGATTGCATTTGTCGGTTCTTCCATTTTGCTGCACCTCCGAAATTAGTATCTCCTATCTCCATACCCTGTCCGAATTGAAATATGCACAGGAGATTTCCGGTTCTATTCCCAGCTGTCGTATTGTTCCTCTTCCGTGACCACACGCAGATCGTCGGCAGTGATGAGCATAACCTGATAATCGTTCTTCTTGGCGTATTGCTCCGCTTCTTTTTTAATGAATTTCGGTGAGCCGTCCGTTTCTTCATCGTACATGATCAGGATGCCATCCGAATTCCGCAGGAAAAATTTATTCTTCTCGATGAATTGCCACGGAGCTTCGTAAGGGCGGTTCGTCAGGCTTCGATGGAAATCCGCCTGCCGAACGATTTCTTTGTATTTTTCCTGATTGGCTTCATTCCATTTGTTTTCCTGTTCCAGAAACGGCGTGAGAAGCGCGAACTTCAATTGAGGAAATTCCTCTTTCATCTCGATGGCCACTTCTGCCGCCCATGTCTCGACGCCCAGCTGTCCGCTGACCAGAATCCATTCCAAGCCCTCATCAAGCAATGCGCGAAAGCGATTTTCCAAGGCTTTTTTTATAAAGCGCACGCCAGGGTTCTTATCGTCGAAAATTCCCAGCTCATGCTGTTTATATCCTGTCACCACTAATCGTTTCAACAAAATTCTCACCTCGCACCAGTTAAAGTTTCATATTTCCAGTCTACCGTACTCCTGCTTCCTTTTATACTCGCAACCAATCGGCTTTTCTTATTAACAGAATAGTCAATCGGATTGTGTTAAAATTTCCTGCATAAAGGAGTGGAGCAGATGGTCAATTTACGTGATATTGAAAATGCCCGTGAAGAGATAAAAGATGTTATCCATCAGACGCCGCTGCTGGAATCGGAATTGCTGAACGCAAAAGCGGGCAGGCGGATATTCCTGAAAGCCGAGCATTTGCAGAAGACGGGGTCGTTTAAAATAAGGGGAGCAGTGAACGCTGTAAAACAGGCGGTACAGAAAGGCGCAAAATCCATCACGGCGGCTTCATCCGGGAACCACGGGCAGGCGGTCGCCTATATCGCCGGAAGGCTGGGGATTCCGGCTGTAATCGTGGTGCCGGAAGATGCGAACCGCGCAAAAGTGGCGGCTATCGAGGCATACGGCGGAAAAGTGGAGTATTGCGGCTTCACTTCCGCTGACCGCATCCCGCGCGCAAAAAAATTAGCCGAAGAAAACGATGGCGTTTATATTCCGCCTTATGACCATCCTTATATCATCGCGGGGCAAGGCACAGTCGGCCTCGAAATCCTCGAACAATTGCCTGATGTCGATCTCATCGTTGTGCCGGTGGGCGGAGGCGGCTTGATCAGCGGAATTTTGACGGCTGTAAAAGAAAGCAAGCCCAATGTCAGGGTCATCGGGGTTGAACCGGAAAGCGGCAATGACACTTTCCTGTCACTTGAAGCTGGAAAAATCATGGCAGTATCGGGCAGCCAATCCATCGCGGACGGTTTGCGCACTTCGCAACCCGGTGAACTGACATTTCCGATCCTGCAAAAAAATATCGACGGCATCGTCCTGGTCACAGAAGAAGAAATAAAATTTGCGATGCAATTTTTCATTGAACGCACCAAGCAGCTCATTGAACCCTCTGCGGCTGCCGCTGTCGCCGCAGTCCTGACAGGGAAGGCGGGAGAGCCGAATGAAAAAATTGCCGTGGTCCTTTCTGGCGGCAATATCGACTTGCCGGCACTCCGCACCTATCTGCCCGATTAGACGTTTAACAGAGTACGTGCCGGGAAAAGAGTAGTATAAACAAAATTTATCGATGACTAAAGGAGAGGATCAAGATGGCAGACAACAAACAGCCTCATGAAAAGCTGACAGAGAAGAACAACGGCTTGAACGACACTCAGGAAGTCCTTTACAGCGAAGATTTTAAAAAAGCGGATAAAGCTGGCGAACAGCAACGTGAGGAAAATGACGAGAAGAAAAAAGACGATAAATAATTTGCAGCCCCAGTGATCAAATAATCACTGGGGCTTTTTTGTGTAAACAATTTCCCGGTCATCATTGCATTGTAAAGGACTCAAATGTAGAATGAAGTTTAAGTATTCTGAACATACCAACTGGTAGGTATGTTGAATCTTAAAATGGCTGGAGGGAAGCTGAATGCATGTAATGGATCTGTTTAAGTTAGAAGGGAAAACCGCTATTGTCACCGGCGGAGGACGGGGACTCGGGGCCCAAATCGCAGAGGGGTTCGCGGAAGCAGGGGCAAACGTAGTTGTTTGTTCGCGAAAATTGGAGGCGTGCGAAGAAACAGCAGAGATGCTGAAAGGGCTAGGTGTCAAAGCACTGGCATTGAAATGTGACGTTACAAACGAGCAGGATGTGGAAAACGTCATCCGAAAAACCGTCGAAGAATTCGGTACGGTCGATATACTGGTGAACAATTCAGGAGCGACATGGGGCGCACTGGTGGAAGAAATGCCGCTTGAAGCCTGGCAGAAAGTGATGAACGTCAATGTTACAGGGACATTCCTGATGAGCCGTGCTGCCGGCCAAGTGATGATCAAACAAAAGAGCGGGAAAATCATCAACATTTCTTCTGTCGCGGGACTCGGCGGCATCGATCCGGAGCTGATGAATACGATCGGCTATAACACAAGTAAAGGCGCGGTGATTACGTTCACAAAAGATCTGGCTGCAAAATGGGGTCAGCACAATATCAATGTCAACGCGATTGCGCCAGGATTTTTCCCGACGAAAATGTCGGAGGTCCTGATCGAACGTGGGAAAGAGCAATTTTTGAAACAGACGCCGCTGAACCGTTTCGGCACGGATGAAGACTTAAAAGGAGCCGCTTTATTCCTGGCTTCAAGTGCATCCGATTATATTACAGGAGATGTCGTCGTCGTTGACGGGGGCATGCACGTCCTTTGAAGAATGTGAGGTAAGGCAATGAAAGACAGGATCAAAGAGCAGAGCATCATCTTTTTCGAGAAAAAGGGCTTCAGTGAAACGTCAATCCAGGATATCGTGGAAGCGCTGAATGTCACAAAAGGCACGTTCTACTATTATTACAGCAGCAAAGAACAGCTGTTGATGGAAATTCATAAAGAGTATATCGACGACCTATTGCAGCGCCAGCAAAAAATCATCGACAGTGGTGAAAGCCAAAACGCCAAGCTGAAAGAGATCATCCACTTGCTGATTTCGGATATTGCGAAAAACGGGGACAGCGGCAAAGTGTTTTTCCGTGAAATGCGCCATCTGGCAGATGACAATGCAGCGGAAATCAAAAAGAGACGCGAGCAATTCCGCCTTAATATAGAAGAAGTTATTCGGGAAGGTGAGAAAAAAGGTGAATTCAAGCAGCAATTGCAGCCGGATATAACAGCACTCGCGGTATTGGGGATGACCAATTGGACCTATCAATGGTTCAATACAGCCGGCGAACTGACGGCAGATGAACTTGCTGAACAATACAGCAGCATTATTCTGGATGGGATCAATATGCGTAACGGAGGGTGAGATATAGAAATGGCCTACGAAACGAACGTGAAAGTGCGTTTTTGTGAAACCGATGCACTCGGACATATCAGCAACATCAGTTATTTTATCTATCTGGAGGAAGCGCGTACCGATTTTTTTGTTGAACTGGGATTCGGAGCAGATCTGGAGGATTGGAAAGTCATCATGGCTTCCGCTAAATGCGATTTTGTGCGGCAGGGATATTACAATCAAAAACTGAAAGTGGTTTCTGAAGTCCAGAGAATCGGACGGTCGAGCTTCACAATTGTCCACCGGATTGAAGATGCGGAAAATGGCGAGTTGATCGCAAAAGGCGAAGCGAGTGCCGTCTATTATGACTTTAAAGCACAGAAATCAGAAAAGATTCCGGATCATCTTCGCGATGTGCTCGAAAAACATCTAGTGAAGGAGACGGTAGTACATGACCAATGAAACATTGAATTATCCTGGCGCAGGTTTTCTTTACCAGCCTTCAGGGGCAGAAGCGGTTTTTACACCCGAAGATGTGAGTGATGAGCATCTGCTGATCGGCAAAACGGCCAAACGGTTTTTGGAAAAGGAAATACGCCCGAATAATGAAAGGATCGAGCAGCAGGATTTCGAACTGGTAAGGGAACTCATGCAAAAAGCGGGTGAACTCGGGTTGTTGGCACATAGTGTGCCGGAAAAATATGGCGGACTCGGCCTCGATAAAATCAGCAAAGGCATTGTCGGGGAAAACCTCGGGTCAGCTGGCGGCTATGGCGTCGCCCATTCGAATCATACTTGCATTGCGACTTTGCCGATTACGTATTTCGGCACGCCGGCGCAGAAAGAATATTATTTGCCAAAGCTGGCATCAGGTGAATTCATCGGAGCTTATTGCCTGACTGAACCGGAAGCGGGATCGGATGCGCTTTCTGCCCGGACGACGGCAGTGTTGAACGAAGCAGGAACGCATTATTTACTGAACGGCAGTAAAATGTTCATCACAAATGCGGCATTTTCAGATACGTTCATTGTTTATGCAAAAGTGGATGGCAAGGCCTTTACTGCTTTTATCGTGGAAAAAGATTTCCCGGGGTTGTCTCTGGGAGCCGAAGAAGCGAAGATGGGCATCAAAGGTTCTTCGACGCGCACAGTGAGCTTCGATAATTGCGAAGTGCCGGTGGAAAACCTGCTGGGTGCAATCGGCAAAGGGCATGTCATCGCTTTGAATGTCCTGAATCTTGGCCGCTTCAATTTGGGCTCTGCCTGTATGGGCGCTGCGAAATACGGGCTGCACCTGGCAGCTGCCTATACGAAAGAACGGAAACAATTCGGCAAAGCGATCTCGGAGTTTCCGGCAACCCAGGAGAAATTGGCGTTGATGGCGGTCCGCATCTTCGAATCAGAATCGCTGCAATACCGCACCGCCGGTTATCTGGAAGATGCACTTGGCGGACTTTATGACAGTGAAGACCATGCGCTGATTGCAAAACGCCTGATGGAATATGCCACTGAATGCGCAGTCTGCAAAGTGCACGGTTCAGAAACGCTCGACTTTGTAGCGGATGAAGCGCTGCAGCTGCACGGCGGCTACGGCTATATCAAAGAATACAAAGTGGAGCAGATGTACCGGGATTCACGGATCAACCGCATTTTTGAAGGCACCAACGAAGTGAACCGCCTGTTGATACCAGGTGGATTATTAAAACAGGCGGGCAAAGGAACTCTGCCGTTAGGGGAGTATATCGCACAGGCAGTCGCCGAAATGAACAACCCGAAAGTCGGTTCCATCGGTATTATTTCCCGGGAAATAGAAGCCGTGCTCGCCATCCGCCGAGTTTTCCTGCTTGCTGCAGGCATGGCCTTTGAAACTTTCGGAGAAGGTCTGGCGGAACAGCAGGAAACATTGATGAAGCTGGCGGACATCGGCATCCAGCTGTATGCGGCAGAATCCGCGGTATTGCGGACCCAAAAAGCGCTTGCCAAAAATGGCGAAGAAAAAGAGACGCTGAAAGTCGAATTGACTAAAGCACTGCTCGACGAAGCTTTGCTGACGGTTGAAATGTCTGCTCGTAAAATGATGCAGGGAATTTCAAGCGGCCGCGCATTAAAAGACAGCATGGCGCTTGTCAGCAACGAACTCAGCCGCCTTCACGCGGAACAAAGCAATGCAACCAAACGACATATCGCGGCGGCTGTTCTCGAAGCGGAGCAGTATATAAGTTAAGGGGGGAAGAATGGATGAAAGTAATTAAATTCGAACAATACGGCGGACCTGAAGTTCTGCAATACACAGAAGCGGAACGTCCGGAGCCAGCCGACAATGAAGTGCTGGTTGAAGTGAAGGCGATTGGTGTCAACTACGCGGATACGGCGCGCCGCGAAGGGCAATACGTGGTGCCGACGCCGTTACCATACATTCCTGGTTCAGAAGCAGCCGGTGTAATTGTGGCAACGGGCAGCAAGGTCAAAAGGTTCGAAGCGGGGATGCGCGTGTCAGCGCTGATCGAATCCGGTGCCTATGCTGATTTTGTAACAATCGACGCGAATACACTCATTCCGATTCCGGGTGAAGTAGATTTTGAACAAGCGGTTGCACTGCCGCTGCAGGGTTTGAGTGCCTATCATGTCTTGACGACGATGGGCCGCCTCGAAAAAGGGGAAACGGTATTGATCCATGCCGCTGCAGGCGGTGTCGGAGCGATTGCCGTTCAACTGGCGAAATTATTCGGTGCAGGAAAAATTATCGCCACAGCCAGCTCAGCGGAAAAGCTGGAGCACGCGAAAGCGTTAGGCGCGACTCATCTTGTCGATTACACAAAAGAAGATTGGGTCGAAGAAGTGAAGAGCATCACCGATAACAAAGGGGTCGACCTGGCGCTTGAAATGGTCGGCGGCGAAGTATTCAACAAAACATTGAAATGCCTGGCGCCATTCGGGCGTCTCGTCATTTTCGGCGCTGCCAGCGGTGAACAGGCGCAATTCCATCCAGGGCAATTGATGAGAAAAAACCAGTCGGTAATCGGCTTTTTCCTGCCGCAGATCATGCGAAAACCGGAGCTGTTCCAAAAGAGTTTGCAGGAGCTGCTCGGTTATATGGCAAGCGGCGAGTTGAAACTGACAATCGGGGGCAGCTATCCACTAGCTGATGCAGCTGACGTTCATCGATTGCTGCAGAGCCGCAAGACAATTGGAAAACTGGTTCTCAAGCCATAACAGACGCAATGAAACTCTCATCTCTAACTTAAGGTGAGAGTTTTGCTGCACGTAATTCTGAAGGAGGCAATAATTATGAAAATACTCATTGTCGGTGCCGGTGCCATTGGCGGTTATTTCGGTGGGCGCCTTCTTGAAAAAGGGGAAGACGTCACATTTTTGGTTCGGGACAGACGAAAAGAAGAACTCGAATCAACTGGTTTGAAAATAGAAAGTGTGAATGGCGACTGCCTCCTCACACCCAACTTGATCACCAAAGACAGTGAGCCGGCAGCGTATGACGTGGTATTGCTGTCGACGAAATCCTACCAGCTGGCAGGGGCTATTCAAGATGTACTGCCGTTTGTCGGAGACGAAACGATGGTGCTGCCGTTATTGAACGGCATCTCCCATATCGATCAATTGACCGAAGCTTTCGGTGAGCAGTCGGTCATTGGCGGTCTGTGCTTTGTGGAAGCGACTCTCGGTGAAAACGGGACGATTGTCCAGACCAGTCCGTTGAATCAGCTGGTTTACGGAGAACGGAGCGGTGAACAAAGCGACAGAATCGAACGCTTGAAACAATCTTTCGAAGGAACGAAAGCTGAATTTATCCTGAGCGATAACATTAACCAGGAGATGTGGCATAAATATTTGTTCATCACGACGATGTCGGGCATCACGACTTTGTTTGAAGAGCCGATCGGACCGATCCGCGAACTGGAATCCGGCCAGCGCACCATTGCAGCGTTGCTGAAAGAACTGGAAGAAGTGATGGCGAAATTCGGAGCTCCGATCGAGCAAGGGATATCCAGTAAGCTGCTCGAGAAAATCAACAGCTTGGGTGATGGGATGAAATCTTCGATGCAGCGTGATGCCGAGAAATCGCTGCCGATTGAAGCGGATCATCTGCAGGGGTATCTGCTGGAACGTGCAAAGGAATTGAAAGTTGCAGTCCCGGTTCTCGAAACGGTCTATACGAAATTGAAGCTTTATGAAAAAGGTGTAAATAATTAACTGAAAATTAAATAGACAGAACATTTACAAAATTTTTTTATTAGAATATGATTAAGTGGCAAGCGTGAAAGCGCTTGCTGAATTTAAAAAGAAGAGGGAGTTGAGAGATTTGAATGCTATTGCACTCGCGGCCATTGGACTTTTTATCTTTGCTTTAGGTTACCGCTTTTATTCTAAATTTGTAGCAGAGAAAATTTTCCGCCTGGATCCGAATTACGTAACGCCGGCCCATAAATTCAAGGATGGCGTCGATTTCGTTCCAACCAATAAATTCGTCTTATGGGGACATCATTTTACATCCGTTGCCGGAGCCGCACCGATTCTGGGACCGGCGATCGCTGTGTACTGGGGCTGGCTCCCAGCTGTATTATGGGTAGTGCTGGGAACAGTATTCGCTGCAGGTGTCCACGATTTCGGTACACTCGTCCTTTCTGTAAGAAATAAAGGCCAGTCTGTCGGCACACTTGCGCACCGCTTGATCGGACAGCGCGGCAAAGTCCTATTCCTTTTCATCATTCTGATTCTTGTTCTGATGGTTAATGCCGTATTTGCCTGGGTTATCGCAAACTTATTCATTTCATTCCCGGCAAGTGTCATTCCGGTATTCATCCAGATTCCGCTTGCTGTCTGGATCGGTTACGCAGTTTACAAGCGAAATACGAAAATGCTTGTGCCTTCGCTGATTGCTCTGGCAGTAATGTATGGCGCCGCCATTTTCTCAAGTCAATATGAATTCCTTCAGATTGACCTTGTCCGTTACATGGGCGGAGAAGAGGGAGCCGGATTATTCGGTCTCGGCGCGATTTCCACCGCCTTCTTTATCTGGATCATCGTCTTAATGATTTATGTTTACATCGCTTCAACTTTGCCGGTATGGAAATTGCTCCAGCCGCGTGATTTCATCAACTCCCATCAATTGATCGTCGGTCTGGGAATCCTTTATCTTGGCTTATTGTTCACAAATCCTGAAATCACAGCACCGATGACGAACACGGTGACCGACGTTTCCTGGTTCCCGCTGCTGTTTATCACGATTGCATGTGGTGCGATTTCCGGTTTCCACGGACTCGTATCTTCGGGAACTTCTTCCAAACAGCTTGATAAGGAAACGGATGCACGTTTCGTTGGTTACCTTGGGGCTGTCGGGGAAGGTATTCTGGCATTGATTTCAATCATCGCCGTTATCACATTTTTCCCTAACCGCGAAGCATTCCTGGCTACTTACAGCAGTTTCGCTGCTTCGAGCGGTTCCGGTCTTGGCTCGTTTATCCAAGGTGCGTCCCAGTTGGCTACGGGGTTGATGATCCCTTCTGCCATCGCTGCAACAATCGTATCTGTCATCGTCGTATCTTTTGCGGCGACTACGCTTGATACATCTGTCCGCTTGATGCGTTACATCATTTCAGAACTGGGAGTCGAGTACAATATCCCATCTTTGGAGAAAAAACACGTTGCGACAACAATCGCAGTTGTAGCGAGTGCTGCACTTGTGCTGATTCCGGAAGGGCCGAACGGTTTCGGTTCAGGCGGGTATCTGCTGTGGCCGTTATTCGGTACCTCGAACCAGCTGTTGGCTGGCATCAGCTTGCTGCTCATCTCCATATGGCTGAGACAGCTAGGGCGCAGCTACGTCATCACCATTGTGCCAATGATATTCCTGATGTTCATGACGCTTTGGGCGATGTTCCAGCAGGTATTCCTGCAATGGGCATGGTACGCTGCAGCTCCTAATATGCTGCTGTTCGTATTCGGAGCCATCATTTTCGTCTTCGCGTTATGGATCATCATTACAGCGATACAGGTGCTCGCAAGTAAAGACAATTCAAAACTGCTCGGAAACGAAAAAATAGAATAATCATGGAGAAGGGATCATACTTGATGTGATCCCTTCCATTTTTATTGTCCAGTTGCATACATATTCTTTACTGGAAAAGAGGTGTTGAAATGCCGATCACCGATAACTTGAAAAGGTTGATCAAATGGTATGAAGCGGTGCTCGAACATCCGCATAAAACGGAAATCGCGCGGGAACTGCGGGCAGAAGACGATTTGTTCCTGCTGATGCTATACTCGGAAATGCTGGGTATTCCGAATCCCGCCTATTATTACACGCTTGAACTGTATCCTTATATGATCGAAGAATTCCATGACTGGCATTTACGCATGGGCATGGAAAAATCACCGCTTTCCGGAATCCGCTGCTGCTAATTTCAATGAAAAGAGGTTAAGGAATGGACGTTTTATCGAAAAGCATCATCTTTGTCGGAGGCAAAGGCGGCGTCGGCAAATCTACGTCGGCCGCCGCCATCGCCTCGAAATCCGCAGACAGCGGCTTTAAAACTTTGCTGATTTCAACAGACCCCGCCCATAACGTCGGGGACATCTTCAACCAGAAAATCGGCGGCAATACGAAAGAAATCGCTAAAAATCTCTATGCACTTGAAATTGATCCGGAAATCGAAACAGAGAAGTACATCAAAGGTGTAAAAGAGAATATCAAAGGGACCGTTCACACGAGCATGATGGAAGAAGTGAACCGTCAGCTTGATACAGCGAAAGCTTCTCCCGGCGCCGACGAAGCGGCGCTGTTTGATAAGCTGATCCACATCATTCTGGAAGAGCGCCAGAACTTCGATAAACTGGTGTTTGATACAGCACCGACCGGCCACACGATCCGTCTTCTGACATTGCCGGAATTGATGGGAGTCTGGATTGAAGGGCTGCTCGATAAGCGGCGCAAGACGAACGAAAACTATTCCGCGCTGTTAAATGACGGCGAACCGCGTGAAGATCCGATTTATGATGTGCTGCGCGAGCGCCAGGAGCGTTTTTCAAAAGCGCGCGATATTTTATTGAATGAAGAGGAAACCGGTTTTATCTTCGTGTTGAACCCGGAACGGTTACCGATCCTGGAGACGAAAAAAGCGCTGGAATTGCTGCATCAATACCATTTGCATGTAAAGACGCTGATCATCAATAAAGTCCTGCCGGAAGAAGCGGATGGCGACTTTTTGATGGAACGCAAGAAGCACGAAAAGAAATACATGGAACTGATCCGGGAAACATTCCCGAAACAACAGCTGATTTTCATCCCGTTATTTTCACAGGACATCATCAGCATGGATCAATTGAAAATGTTCAGCGAAAACTTTGAGCAAGGAGGAATAGCGTGAAAGCATTTGTGATTGAACAAGGAGAACTGAAGATAACAGATATGCCGGAACCGGAAACGAAAAAAGGTGAGGTGCTCGTCGCGTTGAAAACCGCGGGCATCAACCGCCGCGATTTGAACCTGGTGAACCGCCACGGCAATAAGCCGGAGCCGCTGATTATCGGATCGGACGGGGCAGGTGTTGTGGAAGCGGTGGGAGAAGGTGTGTCGAACGTTGAAGTCGGCGATGAAGTCATCATCAATCCTGCGCTCCGCTGGTTTGCAAATAGTGATGCTCCTCCTGCGGAATTCGATATTCTGGGCATGCCCGACCACGGAACATTTGCGGAAAAAATCGCTTTATCTGCAGAACAGGTTGAAAAAAAACCGCATCATCTTACATGGGAAGAAGCGGGTGGCCTTGCGCTGCCGGCTTTGACCGGCTACCGTGCTTTGTTTACAAAAGGAGAAGTCAAAAAGGGTGATACGCTATTCATCCCGGGAGCGGGGAGCGGTGTTGCCACATTTCTGATCCAGTTTGCGAAAAATATCGGAGCCCGCGTGATCGTCACTTCGAGAAGCGAAGAGAAGCTGGCCCATGCCAAAGAAATTGGAGCGGACCTGGCCATCGCAACCGACAGTGACTGGGTTAAGGAATTGGAAAATGAAACAATTGATCTTGCCATCGACAGCGTCGGTGCAGCGACTTTCAACCGCACACTCGATGTCCTGAAAAAAGGCGGCCGAATTGTCATTTTTGGTGCGACAACAGATGACGTCGTCGATTTCGATCTGCGGAAATTCTTCTATGGCCAATATCAATTATTTGGTTCGACCATGGGCAGCCGCGACGAATTGCGTGAAATGATCAATCACCTTGACCAATACAAGATGCATCCCATTGTCGGTAAAGTTTTCGAACTCAACGAAGCACAGCAGGCATTCGATTACTTGAAAGACGCCAAGCAATTCGGCAAAGTTATTTTGCGAATCAGCCATTAATTTTGAAACCTGACGGCCTTTCATCCGTATTAAGGAGTATAAGAACCAACATTACTGGAGGTAATGAATAATGGAAACCAAAGGATTAAAAGTCCTCGTCCACGCCAGTGCGTTTTTTGCTCCGTTCCTTGTGCCGTTTATCGTGTTTCTAATTTCTGAAGACAAAGATGTAAAACGCCTATCCATCCAGGCTTTGCTGTTCCAGATAGTACTCGGAGCGCTCCTGTTCGCTTCAGGCTTGCTCACCGTCATACTGATTGGTATTCCAATGCTGATCGTGTTCGGTCTTATCGGTGTGATAGTCCCAATTCTCGGCATCATCACTGCCTTGAACGACCAGCACTTCAGCTATCCGATCGTTGGCAGCTGGTACTATTAAGAAAAGCGGTAGAGTCCAGACAAAAAAAGTCCTTCGGGGCTTTTTTTCTTTGTGGAAAACCGTTCGTAAAGGTGTAAAGTATGCGGCGAACGTTCGTAAAGTGTTTTGGTACATTTACGAACGTTCTTTTTGTGGGTTTATAGAGGATGTTGGGGCGTTCGTAAAAGTGTACTTTTACGAACGGTTTTTAAATTACATACGAACTTATAAAAATAACCGTTTTTAAATTTTCTAATTATTGGTAATATAACCATATACATATTTAGATTAGATAGACGATGGAAACGGTCCGGATAAAGGAGATCAAACAGAAAGTAGGCAGAATTAAATGAAGGCTAAAACAATCGTAAAGAATTTTGGCTTTGAAGTTGAAGAAGAGCCAGTCAGCATCTATCCGTTTTCGCCAGTGTACCGGATGAAACGACCTGAAGGCGACTTTATCGTCAAAAAAACGCAGCATCCAATCGAAAAAGCAAATCGTCTCATGAGATATACAAGAGTATTAAACGAACAAGGTGTTGATGTGGTCACTCCGGCAAAAATTCAATTAGAAAATCCAAGGACGATGGATGAAGAAACCTACGTCGTTTATCCTTTTGTTCAAGGAATTCCTTATACCGGGCAGGATAGAGAAATCGTAGAAGCAGGAAGATTACTTGGACGAATCCACGCATTATCCCCAGCTGATAATGAATATGCATTGGATATATACAATGTATTCGATTTCACGGAAGTGGAAGTGAAAGAGAGCTTCCAGCACATTGAACAGAATGCAGCTTCTCACGGCATTACAATGAATCCGAAATTAGAAGACCGGCTTCTGCAAGCGGTTCGTCAACAAGAGGAGCTGAAGCAAGCCGGTTTGTTGTTTGTCGCAACACCGCACGATTTCAAAGCGAATAATCTTGTTTATACGCCTCAGCCTTATTTGATTGATCCGGATAATGCTGGATGGGTTCCCCGAATATTTGATTTGGCACTCGTCCTATTGCTGTTCCATAATGAACTTGCCTCTGCACCCGACCGAACGTTTACAAAAAAGCAATGGCACCTGTTTCTAACTGGATATGGGGAATCCGTAAACTTATCGCATGAGGAGAAAGCGAATTGGCCGAAAGCACTGGACCATGTTTTTCTCGATGAAGTGATGTGGCTGATGGCAGATGTAGAAGAAGATTGGCGTAATCCAGCGCAGCGGGCTTTATTTAATAGCCTTATTCAATTGTTCTTGGACTTTGAAGAATACAGTTTAATTTAAATAATGTGCAGTAACTAGAATCAATGGGAAGTGGGATCTGAATGTAACTTAAGTGCAGATAAGTTACATTCAATTACAACAATTTTTGAAAGGAGTGTTTTTAATTGGTTCAGTTATGGCGAATGCTGGGAGACGCGGTGATTCCATTTCTTCTGATTGTCATGATAGGAAGTGTCCTTGTTTATTTTGTTGCTCGGCGACGAAATGGGTTATCCAGCAGAATAATTGTTAACCTACTGCTTGCGGCTAGCATGCTAGGAATTTTGATGGTGACCGTATGGATCGGCGGTGCTCGTGGAATGCCGAGTATTGTTAATCTAACGCCTTTTATTGGCATATATAATGCATTATTTCATTCGGCCGATTTAACGGTTGCTATGCGAAACCTTACGTTGAATGCGTTGCTGTTTATACCTTTTGGTTTTTTTCTATCCGCAAGATTATTTCAAGTAAAAAGTAAGCTTTGGCTAAAGGTTACAGTTATGGGTTTGTGCTTTTCATTGATTATTGAAGGATTGCAGTTTATGGTTCCAACCGGAAGGGCCGTAGACATAGATGATCTGATAGCAAATACGGCGGGGACATTTCTAGGATACATAAGCTGGGTTTATGTAAAGGCTAAAATTCCAGGACGATTCTGGCTTAATAGACATCGGACATTGACTTAAGAGCTTAATGACTCTTTCAGGCTTGCAACTGCAATTCAATCTTGAAAGGTGTTTTCTCAAAGATGTTGAATGTAACTTATTGTGAATTAAGTTACATTCAGACTTAAGTAAAATAAATAGAAAATGGTGAACAAGAATGGTAATAGATGTGGGTGCAGAAAGTCTCTGGGAGATTTTAAAGTCAATTTTCGGGAGAATAAAATATAGTTTTCTTTCTAAAGATCAGAAAATCGAATTTAACTTAAGTCAACTTCAAAAAAAGTATTGGTTTGAACAACTTGTTTTAGAGTCTCCATCTCTTGTTCAACTG
>NZ_PJBO01000049.1:0-9597 GCF_002836425.1 Planomicrobium sp. MB-3u-38
TATTAAGCGAATGCGTTTCGCTTAATAGCCCTCCCCTTTTACTCTTTGCCTCTTGAAATTTTTCTTTTTTCTTATTTTGATTTAGTTCTGATAACACATGTTATGTAAACATCAATTCGAAGCAGTTGAAATTCCACTACTTATTCCGGAAAGCCATAGTTGAATAGAATAAAGCGCCTAAGAAATTCCTTTCTAAGACGCCATGGGCTGTAAAACCATTTGTAAATATAGTGGTTCCACTAAAAAATACTCTTTCAAAGCTCTGCTGGTTTAATCTGTTCCATGTAGCTTTGAATGTCTTCCTCGGACATTTCGCCGGTAATGATTTTCACAATTTCCCCTTCGGGATTGACCAGAATCGTGGTAGGAAGGGGCCGAATGTTGTAGGCTTCCATCACACTCTTGTCCTTGTCGATGACAATCGGGAACGTCAGATTCCGCTGTTCGGCATATTGTCTCACTTCATAATCCGACTGGGCAATGTTGACGGCCAGTATCTCCACGCCCTGGTCCTTGTATACTTGATACTGTTTTTCCATCAGAGGAAATTCTTTCTCGCACGGTTTGCACCAAGTTCCCCAGAAGTTCACGAACACCCCTTGTCCTTCGTAATCCGACAGCTGATGCCGTTCCCCGTTCAAATCAGTCAACGCAAAATCGGGTGCCATATCTCCAACCTGCAGCAATTCACTTTTTTCCTTCGTTACCCCATTGTAGATGGTGAAGGCAATAGCTCCTGCCATGACAAGCAAAATGCTTGTCCTCACTATCAAACGATTTTTCTTTTTCTTCTTTTTAGTAGTCATGCAGTGTCACGCCCTTTCTGAATACTTAAAGTCCTGTCTATTAAAATCCTGTGAATCCACCCGTAAATTGCGATAAAAAAGCGATGATTTCTGTCATCATATCAAAGTAGAGTAAAACTCCCATTAGAATCATCAGTGCTCCACCTACTGACATGAGAAGAGCACTTCTCTTTTTCAAGAAACCCAATTTTTCGATAAATAACGACATCAAGAGAAAAGGAATCGAAAATCCCAGGACGTAAAATAGCATGTAGAGAAGCCCTTGGTCCGGATTCGCTACGCCGAGCGCAATAACGCCTGCCAGAATGGGACCGGTACAAGGCGTCCATCCGGCTGCAAAACCGATGCCAATCAAGACAGAACCGGCGTATCCGGATGGTCTTTTCTGAAATTGGATTTTTTTATCTGAAAGCAGAAAATCAAATTTTAAAATTCCGGTTAAGACTAAGCCAAAAAACACCATCAGAATGGCGCCCAGTTGGCGTAGAAGGACTTGATATTCCAAGAAAAATTTTCCAATAAGCGAAGTTGACAAGCCCAATGCTAAAAAAATGAGGGAAAACCCAATTAAAAACAGGACCGTATGAATCAAAGCACTCTTTTTCATCGCCCCTTTCCCCGTTTTTAGCTCAGTGACCGATACCCCGGTGATATAGGACAGAAAAGCCGGGTATAACGGTAGTGCACAGGGAGAAATGAATGATAACAGCCCAGCGCCGAACGCCAGGAATAAACTTACTTCAGTCATAGAATGTTCTCCTTTTTGGTAAATCTGATTTATTCACCTCAACCACTACCTTTTACCATTCTTTGAAAGATGGCCAAAACAACTTCTTGTTATGCGGTGTGTATTTAGGTGCTCTTTTCTTTACTGCCAACAGCCTCGCGACAGACCTAGTTAAACGGAACGCGACAAGGAACAGAATAGTAATAAACCCTAGGCAGTAGATTTATTCTGCACGGCAGAGAATACCAATCATCGCATTCTCCCGAACTCCGAAATCTTCTGCTCTGAGTTTTCCAGTTTCAAAAGAAGGGGGTATTTCTTACGCGTACGAGTGCAAACCGGCAATAATCAGATTGACGACAATCAAGTTAAACATGATAATCGCGAAGCCAATTACCCCAAGCCATGCTGATTTCTCTCCTTGCCAGCCTTTTCCAAGGCGTAAATGAAGGTAAGCCGCATAAAACAGCCACGTAATCAGTGCCCACACTTCTTTCGGGTCCCAACCCCAGAAACGGGACCAAGTGATTTGCGCCCAAATCATTGCAAAAACGAGCGCTCCTAAAGTAAATATCGGAAAACCGATGATGACGGCTCGATAATTGATTTCGTCCATTAATTCGGAACTGACATTTTTCATCATTGGCTGGATTAGTTGAGATATTCGCCGACGGGCAACCAAGCGAATCAATACGTACAAAACAGTACCAACTAACAACGACCATGTAATAGTCGTCAGTTTTGTAGCGTCAATTACCGCAGGAGTTTCTATGAACGGGGTCAGGGCATCCTCGGTCAATGGAACGGATTCATTCATGCCAAAAATAGGAGGCATGTTATAGGTGACGAATGCTTCTTGTCCATCCTTATTTACGTACTGAAATTCGGCTTCATAATTCGTCAAGGTAAAGTAGGAACTGGATATGATAAAACCTAGAACCAGCACCAATGTATACAGGATGGCTTCCAGCCAAAAGCGCTGCTTCGATTTTTTGGTCAAATCTACGACTTTCAGCAAGTAAATTAATCCGGCTGCTGCACTTATTGCCAATATCCCTTCTGCAATGACCACCGTGCTCACATGAATCTCCAGCCAATTCGTTTGGAGCGCTGGAATCAATGGACTGATTTCATTCGGGAACATGCTGGCATACGCAATAATTAACAAAGCCACCGGAAGGACAATCATGCCCAGCACCGCTGTCTTATAGAGGAAGTAAATCAGAATAAATCCTCCGACCAGCGTCATGCCAAATGCTGTGGTGAATTCAAACATATTACTCAGCGGTGCATGGCCAGATACAGCCCAGCGGGTGAAAAAATAGCCCAACTGTGAAAGAAAACCAAAAACAGTAACGGCAATTGCTGCTTTTCCCCATCGCTGTTCCGAGCTGAATGACCCTTTTTTATTCCCTTTTACGGCTCCTCCAAATACGAATGTGGCAATCAGATACGCAAAGAAAGCGATGTACAGTAAATTCGAGCTGATAGTGGTTAATGTCATGATTGCAACTCACCTTCCTTTTCTGTTTCCGTTTCTGCTTGCTGGTCGCTATAAGCAGGCAGTGATGCATAAGCAGAAACTTGTTCGAGATCTTTCTTCAAGCCGAACCAGTTTTTGTTGGTGTGTCCAGCAAGCAGGATGTCGCCGCTGTCGGTTTGCTGCAACCAGAACCGCCGGTGGTTAAAGTACATCCCTTGCGCTACCCCTATCATAAAAATCAACCCTCCGAGACCCAGGATTGGAAGAGTTCGGTCTTTACGGACCGTCAATCCTGAAACGTTGCGCATCTCAGCACTTTGAAAAGCCAATTTATATTGATTGGGTCCGAAAGGCTCGATGGTATTTTGGATGGTAATGAAACTGGTTTCCCCTTTCGGTGTTGCCGGTGTAGTCATCTCCACAAGAAAACCTGGATTGTCCGGCAACGGGCTTGCCGTTTGCGGTTCACCGTTTTCAAATCCGGAGAAATTCGGGTAATAACCGAGCAGTTCTACTGTCGATCCGTTCTTTAACTCATAATTTTTATCGGGATCTATCAAATCAATGGTCAATTCACCCAGCGATTCCTCCGTTTCTTGGTCTGTCAGTGCAAACGTCATGGTTTTTAGTTCATTCAGTTTGTAATCCATCTGATACATGGCATAGCCATCAAATTTTAACGGATGGTTCACACGGATGGGGTACTCTTTGACAATTTCCAAGTTATCAGTTGCCCCTGGCAAACTGCCTTCAGGCGCTTGATAAAGTACGATATCTGTCTGGTAGTTTTTCGCGACCGTTCCCACACGGTCGAGGGCTTCACCGAATCTGGCTTCTTCGCCTTCACCTGTATACGTTTCCAATGCAAACTTCACATTTTCCAAGGAATATCCCGGCACTTCCGGAATAGCCCGTGTTTCCCCTTCCCGAATCCATAGTGTTTCATCGACATAAAAACCGGGAATCATCCGCAACATGACACCGGAAAGGAAAATAATTAGTCCGATATGATTGACATACGGTCCCCATCTGGAGAAACGCCCTTTTTCAGCCAAAAGCCCGTTTTTATCCGTTCTGACTTTATACTTCAATTCCTTCAATTTGGCTTCGGCTTTTTGCAGCGTATCGTCGGCTCCGGGCCCCTTCCCATAGATGCGCTGTTTATTCATAAAGCTTGGATGGCGCAGGACCCGCTGGTTTTTCAATGACCGGTACAGGGGCACAAAACGGTCCAGGCTGGCAATGACCAGCGAAATCGCCAACATTCCGACCAACACGGTAAACCAAACTGAACTGTACAAGTCATGGAACCCTAAAAAATGATAAACACGGCCGACACTGCCATATACATCCGAATAATAAGCTTTAATGGCAGCTTCCCCGGTCGCCGGCACATACATAGATTGCGGAAGGATCGTTCCCACCGATGCGGCTACCAAAATCACTACGATTAGCCCAACACCAACTTTCACACTAGAAAAGAAGTTCCATATTTTATCAATAATAGATTTGTTGTATGTCTGGGATCTTCTTGCGGACCCTTCATAACGCATGTCCGCGAGTAATTTATCTTGTTCTTTCTGCGTCAAAGACCGGCCGCACGCTTCACATAATTCTGTTCCTAGCGGATTTGCGTGACCGCATTTACATTGCATTTTCTCCATCAATAGATCTCCTTTTTTATATTATGAAATCCACCCTGGTTTCACATTTCTCCCCCAACCACATCCATATAAGACTAACTAAAATGTTTGTAGAAAGTGTGCATTTATAAACACTTTGCAAAGTATCAACTTGAAGTTTGTCTAAAGTGTTACAATTGAAATTTCCCCTTTTTCAAACAGCGGCACAGAAGTAGATTCCATTACTGACAATATTTCTTTTACTTTAAGTTCAAAAATTATTCGTTGTAAAAAAGGAATGGAGAACCGCAATTACTTTTTGCAGGTGTTACTGTTTACGCCGCTTCTCATTGAATCCCCACTTTGTCAGAGATATATCGTTTACTACGCATTATACTTTAGTTAATATTAGTAAAAGTAAAAAGCACAGACTTGAAGACTTATAAAAAGGACCGTAACTTTCTATTCTTTAAATGTTCAATTTTTAGACAAAATAATTGTCACTAAAATCCATAAAATCTCCATACCTCCCTTGTATAGTTTGAAGCAAGGAGGAAATTAAAGATGAAAAATAAACTAATAGGTATTGTTTTGTTTTCCGCTTTAGCATTGGCAGGTTGCGCTGGTCAATCGACAGAGGACCCTACTTCAACGGGGGACACGAATTCGGATGGAAGGAAAAGCGTCACACTAGAAGAGCAACAGACGGCGACAGAAAAAACTGTTCTGCCTTCCCTCTTGGAAAAAAAGAACAATCAGTTCGAGATTGTGGCAAAAGAAGCTTCACATCTGTTGACTTCCGACCTTTCTGTTCCCGTATGGACATTTAACGGTTCCGTTCCAGGTCCCCAAATCCGAGTAAAAGTGGGAGAAGACGTCAAAGTAAAACTAGTAAACGAACTACCTGATCCGGTCACGATACACTGGCACGGCATTCCTGTTCCCAACAACATGGATGGCATCCCAGGGATTACGATGAACGCAGTTCAGCCGGGTGATAATTTTGTCTATGAATTTACCGCTGAGGACCCAGGCACCTATTGGTATCATTCGCATCAAGACGGTGTCAACCAAGTAGACAAAGGATTATACGGGTCCTTCGTTGTGGAAGACAATACTCAGGAAGAGATTGATCGTGACTATACTTTGGTACTTGATGAATGGATGAGTAATCCGGACTCCATGAACATGGAGAATGAAGAGATGGAAAGTGATTCTGACAATATGGAAGGCATGGAAGGCATGGAAGGCATGGATCACGATATGAGTGAATATGATATTTTCACAATTAACGGAAAGAGTGGAGAAAGCATCACACCTTTACCTGTAACAGAAGGTGAAAAAGTTCGAATCCGCCTCGTAAATGCCGGGTTTATGTCACATAAAATCCACTTGCACGGGCACGATTTTAAAGTGGTCAGTTCAGATGGGCAAGAAATCACTAACCCCCAGACAATCAGAGACCAGTCCATATCTATTGCGCCAGGCGAACGGTACGATATTGAATTTACTGCAGATAATCCGGGAGATTGGCTTCTCGAGTGTCACGGCGATATGCAAGGAACAGATGGGATGAAAATAGCTATACAGTATGAAAGTTTTGATGGTTCCACAGCGGACAAGTCGAATAACCAGGAAGAGTTGGAAGCATTCGACCTTGCCGCATACGGTGAAAAAGAGTCGGGAGTACTTACCCTAAACCAAGACTATGATGTATCTTATACAATGGATTTGAACACTCGCATGGCCGATAGCGGCACAGAGTACACCATAAACGAAGAGGTGTTTCCTGAAACAGAAAATATAAAAATAAATGAAGGAGATCTTGTAAAAGTAAAGCTGGTGAATAACTCGATGATGGATGATCATCCCATGCATTTACACGGCCACTTCTTCCAAGTACTCAGCAAAAATGGCGAGCCAATCCAGGGATCGCCCGTCTTGAAAGATACGTTAAATTTGAAACCTGGAGAAGAATATGAAGTTGCGTTTATCGCAGACAACCCGGGTAACTGGCTATTCCATTGCCACGATTTGCATCACGCATCTGCCGGCATGGTCACTCAAGTTCAGTATGACGGCTTCACACCTGACTTCACACCAAATCCCGAAGCAAATAACCAACCTGAGTAATTAAACAAGAAAAGTCGCCCGTTACATACGGCGACTTTTTTGTGTTGTTAGCATTTCCATATCAAAAGCAAAACGACAAGGAAGACTTGGTTCTTCAAGAACAGGCAACTTTTACTCAGTCAAAAGTTGCTTTAAAAACTTTAAAAGAATATTGTTGTGTTTTTAAAATATATCAGGTAAGATTTTGTTTGCGCGTAAAACGTAATTATTACAATTTGGAGGTGCAAAATGAAAAAAATTTCAGTCTTGTCAGTTCTGCTCTTATTTTTAACTGCCTGTACCCAACCTGCTACCGATGGCATTGAAAATGAAACATCGAACCTTGAAGAGACAAATATAGAAGAAGCCATTCTTGATGTTTACACAACAGCTTATCCCCTCGGCTTTTTTACTGAGCGAATAGGTGGAGAGCGTGTCAATGTCAGTTCGGTTTATCCACCGGGGACGAATGAACATGTTTTTGAACCTACACAGCAAGACATGATTTCACTTGCCGAAGCCGACTTGCTTTTTTACGTAGGGCTTGGTCTTGAGGGATTTATGGACAGCACCAAAGAAACTCTTAGCGGAGAAAACGTACAAATGGTGGCCGTTGCAGATGCCATTTCTGATGAGGAGTTAGTGGAAGAAGTGGATGAAGAGGACCATGTGGAAGATGTCAGTGAAGAGGAAAGTCTTGAAGAGGATGCTCACAGTATCGATCCTCATGTTTGGATTTCTCCGGTCCTAAGTCAAAAGCTCGCAGCAGCCATTAAAGACTCCCTTATACAAGCTGATGCAGAAGGCGCTGAAATATATGAAGCCAACTTTAATGAACTCGTTGCAGAGTTAAAACAACTCGATCAATCATTCTCTGACTTATCAAGCACTGTCGAAAACAAGACATTCTTCGTTTCGCATGCTGCATTTGGTTACCTTGCGGAAACTTACGGTTTCGAACAAGTGGCAGTTGCTGGGTTGAACAGCCAGGATGAACCATCTCAAAAAGAATTGGTGGAAATTGTAAATCTTGCAAAAGAGAAGAGTATTGACTATATTGTTTTTGAACAAAACGTTTCTTCTAAGTTAACAGAAGTTATCCAAAAAGAAATTGGCGCTGAAGCTGTTAACATGCACAATTTGAGTGTCTTGACTCAAGAGGATATTGACAACAACGAAACCTATTTTACGCTTATGAGGAAAAACTTTGCTGTCTTGGAAACCATTCTAAATTAAAAACAACATCACCAATTGGCTATTATAATTTGAAAATCACCATTTCTATTTTAAGTTCTTGTTCAGACTTTCATCCTTGGATGTACCCGGTTTTTTAGCTGCGTCATTAGTACTGTTTAAAAAATTCTTAACAGTTTTCCTTTATCAGACAAAAGGTACACCCCACGAAAAGTTTCGTGGGGTGTACCTTTTTGGATAAAAAACTTTTTTAATTGCTTTGCGAAGACCGGTTCCCTTTACTTCCCTTCGTATTCATCTTCATAATTTTGATAATAGTGTAATATATCTTTGACATAAGCCTCGCTTTGGTTATAGTGGAAAACAGCTTCCTTAACGTCTCCATCAGCAGCACCATACTTAGACAAGTAGTGAGCCGCACTATATAATGCATCTGTTAGGTTGTACGGGTCCGCAGTGCCATCATTGTTTCCATCAACTCCGTACCCTCCATATTTGGCGATGACCGCCGGATTCGTTTTCTCATCAGTCGGAATATTTCCTTGCCCTAGTCCCGAACAAGTCGGGTAGTTCCATCCGACAAATGTGCAAGGCATGAACTGCAAAGGCCCTTCTGCCCCTACAGGAGATAGCATCGGGTCCATCGTCGAAAACTTTGTCTCAATGCGGTGATGAGCTGCGAGAAGGGTCCACGGGACACCGTAAGCATCCCCGGCTTCTTTATAAAGTGGAATGTTTTCTTCTGGCAACTCAACTTCAAAGAACTGCTGAGGTATTTTTTTTATCGAATGGGCTAGTGTTAACGGACTGATCGTTTGAGAAAAGAAGATAGCTACTATAGTTAATCCGATGACAGCACTAACCAACATTGCTATCAACCCTTTTTTATACCGGGTAGAGCTGTTTTTCTTTTTCTTCATTTCTTCACATCCACCACTTTTTTTACAGTATATCATATTGAAATTGTGCTAGTTACAGGATTGATTATTCCATTTTATTCCTAGTACATGAGGGAAAGTTGTTAATTTCCTAGTTAATAACTACCGCTCTCGTAAACAGTATTGAAAAGGACAACCCTTTTTAGCTTATATTTGATTTTCTAAAAGAAAAATTTGAGTAACCCGTTTTAATATATGAACATGAAGAACGGAAATTCGACTCTCTATCCAATCGGTTACATGCACCTGACAGTTATGCGGCACCTGAAAGAGAGTCACTTAAATAGAAATCACTCCATAAGACACATAGTGCCGTTGAACGGTTCAATGCTTATTTAAAAAAGTTTTTTTCTTGAATCAGAAATTCGTGGCCCTGAGAAGAAAGACAAATTGCAGGTCGATTTGACTCAATTGGCAACCAACGCATCCATACTCGCAATCAACCGACTAAAATTGTTTCAATCAACCGCTGTCTCTCCACCATGTCATTCGCTTTTTTAAGAAATCGTCGGTTTTCGGCTCTTCCATGATTTCTAGAAGTATATATTCTGAAGTTGCTATCTGAGCGATATCATATCAAAATTTAAAAAAATTGAAAAACTGTACAAGAAGTATGATAAAACTAAAAAAGTGATCTATTTGACCATTTCTCACGTTTTATTAGATAAGATTAAATGTTGAGTGTTTACTAGAACTAGAAATCCAAATTTTCTAC
>NZ_PJBO01000050.1:0-8851 GCF_002836425.1 Planomicrobium sp. MB-3u-38
CAGTGCCATCCATCTCCCGCGACTGAATTGAATCACTAACACTACTGCACGAAAAGCAATATCAATGCCTATCGCCATCCACACGCCAGCCAAACCCCAGCCCAACTGTATTCCTAACAAATACACAAGCAGTGTGCGGATGGCCCACATACCAAAAGCGGTCAGATACATAGGAAATTTTGTGTTGTTCGCCCCTTGAAATGCCCCGGTCAAGACCATGAGTACTGCAAGAAATGGTTGAAAAACACCCGATATTTTTAAAGCTGTTCCGATATCATTGATCACTTCGGGGTCTTCTGTAAAGAAAGTGGCGGCCCATTCTCCAAAGAAGAACAAGACTCCCCCCAATAACGTCATACATACTACCGTGAACTGAGTGGAAAGCTTCGCATACTTTTTGGCTTCTTCCAGATTGCCGGCACCAATCTGCTGGCCAACCAAAATCGTTGCCGCGGTAGCAAAGCCATATCCGATCATGTAAGAGAACACTTCAACATTTCCAGCAATTTGATGAGCCGCAAAGGCATTGGTTCCAAGTGCGACGACGAAACCGAAATAGACAATCTGTCCGGCCCGCATGACCAATCGTTCACCTGCTGCAGGAGCGCCAAGAGTAGAGAGTTCCATTAGATGTTGTTTGTCTGGCTTCCAATATTCTTTTCTGAATGCCAGCACTTTTTCTTTGTTGATGTAATAGAAAAGGGCTAAAGTGCCAATCAAACGGGAAATTACCGTAGCTATGGCAGCCCCGGCAATTCCGAGTTCCGGAATGAACAAGAAACCGAATATCAACACATAATCAAGCAAAGCATTGATGCCATTGATGACTATACTGATCTTCATAGGCGTTTTAGTATCACCGGCTCCACGCAGAATTGCACTCATTACAAACATTAAAGACAGGATGACAGAAGGGATTCCGACAATCCGGAAATACTGCGCCCCCAACTCCAGGACTTCATCTTCGATGCCCATGAGCCGAAGCAGCGGCTCTGCAAAGAACCACGTAGCGAGACCGGTGAGAATCCCAAAAAGGATTGCCAGAATAATGGATTGCTGGGAACTGTGCCGGGAAATCCGGAAATTTTCGGATGTGCCGATCATTATGCTGACGGCACGGGAACAGCAGGAAGATGTCGTTAAAGGATTAAATCTCGGGGCAGATGATTACATTACGAAGCCGTTTAATGAAGAAGAGCTGCTAGCCCGCATTGGGGCGCTGCTTCGCAGAAGAACTCGGAAAAATATGCTTGAAGTAGATGGCTTGTTATGGGATGAAGACCGGTTTGAACTCACATATGGCAGACAGGTCATCAAATTGACGCCAAAAGAATTTCTGATGGTGGGCCATCTGATGAAAAATGCCGACAAGGTGTTTACGAGAGAGCAATTGATCCAGTTGATCTGGGGATTTGACTCGGAAACAGAAGGGCGGACCATCGATTCGCATGTGCGGAATGTCCGGGAAAAAATCCGCCAGTCCGGTTTTCCGGTCGATGATCATTTTCTCACGGTTTGGGGAATCGGTTACAAGTGGATCAATGAAATGGAATAACGCCTGGTAAAAGGAAAAGGCTCATCGGAAAATGTCTCCGACGGGCCTTTTTGAGTAAAATTATGCTGCGTTCCGGCAAGCTTCTGCACATCTGCGGCAAGCTTCCGCACAGCGTTTGCAATGGTCGTGATGGTCGGCGTGCTTCTCGCATTCCGCTGCACATGCCTCGCAAATGGTTGCACAAACGGCTGCCAGTTCGGCAACGAACGGAGAATTCCGAGTAATCGCATGTTCCAGATACGCGCAGATGTCTGCGCATTCACGGTCTAACCGGATGCACTGGGCCATCATCTTCACATCGTCTTCCTGCAGACAAGCGTCAAAACAATGGTTGCATTCCGCTGCACAATCGTGCAACGCCTGAATCAATTCCTGGTGTTGTTCATGAGCCATGTTAAAACCTCCATTTTTTATTTTTGCTTCATTTACTGGATTTCCCTCTACTTTCCAGATTAAACGGAAATTCTGAAACTCCATAGAAAATGCACAATTGCATAGACCCAGCTTAGGCTGTTTTTATATTCAGTTTTCTACTAGTTAGAGATTGAACTCCAGTGAGCCAACTGCTTTGACAAAGAGTAAAAATTTTTGTATTATACGGGTACAGGGTATATAAATTTTTTGGGGGGTGTCCAGCAAATGGAGCAGACGATGAAAGCAACAATACAACCAAATAAACAGCAACTTCTGAATCGGTTGAAGCGAATTGAAGGCCAGGTTCGCGGCGTTCATCAGATGGTAGAAAATGACCGTTACTGCGTAGATATTCTTCATCAGGTCAGTGCTATTCAATCTGCGATGAATAAAGTCTCACTTGCCTTATTGGAAGATCACACGCATCATTGTGTCGCTAAAGCCATCAAAGAAAACCAGGGAGAAGAAGCGATCAATGAATTAATGGATGTCATGAGAACCATGACTAAATAAATAATAAAGTAAAATAGTTGATATACCCTGCAAGGGTATGTTAAGTTAGAGGAAATCTTACTTTAGGAGGAAAAAGAATGAGTGAAATATTAAAAGTCCAAGGTATGTCTTGCGGTCACTGTGTAAGTGCAGTTGAAACAGGTGTCGGTGAACTTGAAGGGGTTTCATCCGTGACAGTTGATCTTAAAAAAGGCGAAGTGGCAGTCGACTATGATACTGGCAAGATATCGCTAAATGAAATCCAGGAAGCAATTGAAGAGCAAGGATATGACGTTGTATAAGAGTGCTCCTATAGCACTCTTTCTTTTTAAATGAAATATACCCCCATGCAGTATGTGGAGGAGGAGGTTGCAATGGCAGCGGATACAAAAGAAGCAAGTTTTCAAATCTCGGGAATGACCTGCGCAGCATGTGCCACCCGGATCGAAAAAGGGTTAAGCAAAATGGATGGCGTCGAGAAGGCAAACGTTAACCTGGCGCTGGAAAAATCATCAATTCAATACGATTCCACTAAGCTCACGGAAGCAGATTTCGAGAAGAAAATCGATGCGCTGGGCTACGGCGTTGTGAAGCAGAAAGCAGAATTTGATATTACCGGCATGACCTGTGCGGCATGTTCGACCCGCGTCGAAAAAGGGTTGAACAAGATGAATGGAATTGGATCGGCAAATGTTAATCTGGCACTTGAAAAAGCGACGATTGAATTCAATCCGTCCGAAGTGACAATTGGCGAAATCATCGCGAAAGTTGAGAAACTGGGTTACGGCGCCCATCAGCAGCAGGAAGACGAAGAACGAGTGGATTACCGGGAAAAAGCGATTCAGGACCAGAAGCGGAAGTTCATTGCTTCAGCGATTTTGTCCCTGCCGCTGTTATGGACGATGGTCGGCCATTTCTCCTTTACTTCCTTTTTATACGTGCCGGAAATCCTGATGAATCCGTGGTTCCAGATGCTTCTGGCTACACCGGTCCAGTTCATTATCGGGAAACAGTTCTATGTCGGCGCGTATAAAGCGCTTCGCAACGGCAGCGCCAATATGGATGTGCTGGTTGCCATGGGAACGTCGGCCGCTTATTTCTACAGTGTCTATCAGGCGATTATACACGCCGGTTCGCCGCATATGGCGCATCTGTATTTTGAAACGAGTGCCGTTTTGATTACCCTGATTGTTTTGGGCAAACTGTTTGAAGCAAAAGCAAAAGGCCGTTCATCTGAAGCAATTAAGAAATTAATGGGGCTTCAGGCGAAAACAGCTATCGTTTTGCGCGGCGGAATCGAAACAGAGGTGCCGCTTGAAGAAGTGGTGATCGGCGACACGATTTTCGTCAAACCCGGCGAAAAAATTCCGGTTGACGGAGAAGTGCTGGAAGGGACTACGGCGGTCGATGAATCGATGCTGACGGGCGAAAGTCTGCCGGTTGATAAAGCCGCAGGCGATTTGTTGTATGGTTCAACCATTAACAGCAACGGTTCCATCCAGATGAAAGCAACGAAAGTCGGGCGCGACACAGCGCTTGCTCAAATCATCAAAGTGGTGGAAGACGCACAGGGAACGAAAGCGCCGATTCAGCGGATGGCCGATAAAATTTCCGGCATCTTTGTGCCGATTGTTGTCGGGATCGCATTTATTTCTTTCCTTGTCTGGTATTTACTGGTCGATCCCGGTAATTTCACGCCGGCGCTCGAAGTGCTGATTACGATTCTGGTCATCGCGTGTCCATGTGCTCTCGGACTGGCGACGCCGACTTCGATTATGGCGGGTTCGGGGCGTTCAGCGGAAATGGGCGTCTTGTTCAAGGGCGGCGAACATTTGGAACAGACCCAAAGCATTGATACTGTAGTGGTCGATAAAACGGGTACGGTGACGCACGGGAAACCGGTGCTGACGAATGTATCACTTGCAGATGGGCAAAATGAAGAGCAGTTCCTGTCACTGATCGGTGCAGCCGAAAAGCAATCCGAACATCCACTTGCGCAGGCGATTGTGCAAGGGATTCAGGAAAAAGGCATCGAACTGGGTAAAGTCCAATTCTTCGAAGCCGTACCGGGCTACGGTATCCAAGCGACTGTGTCGGGTCAAGGCGTCCTCGTCGGCACACGCAAACTGATGCAGCAATACGGCATCGACATTTCGGCGGTTCTGCCGGAAATGGAAGCGATGGAAAGCGACGGGAAAACCGCGATGCTGGCTGCAATCAACGGCGAATATGCCGGAATGGTGGCAGTAGCGGATACCATTAAAGAGACGTCCCGCGGAGCAATCGAACGCCTGCATAAAATGGGGATTAAAGTGATTATGATGACGGGCGACAATGAGCGGACTGCGCAGTCGATTGCGAGAGAAGTGGGCATCGACGCCGTCATTTCGGAAGTGCTTCCGGAAGGCAAAGCGGACGAAGTGAAGAAGTTGCAGCAGCAAGGCAAGAAAGTGGCGATGGTCGGCGACGGCATCAACGACGCGCCGGCGCTGGCCGTTGCCGATATTGGCATGGCAATCGGTACGGGTACCGATGTGGCGATGGAAGCGGCGGATATCACGCTGATCCGCGGCGATTTGAACAGCATTGCGGATGCGATTCTGATGAGCCGCAAGACGATGCGCAACATCAAGCAGAACCTGTTCTGGGCATTCGCCTATAATACGGTAGGCATCCCGATTGCCGCCATCGGTTTATTGGCGCCGTGGGTGGCGGGTGCTGCGATGGCATTCAGTTCGGTGTCGGTTGTCTTGAACTCACTGCGCTTGCAACGAGTGAATTTGCAAAAGTAAAGATTGATAAGTAAAAAGCAAAAAGAGGAAGGCCAAAAGTAAAGGCAAATTGCTTTCGGCCTTTTTCTTTTAAATTTGTGAAAATATTATGGAAACGTCAGAAAAGTAAATAAAGGGAAAAGGAATAAAAATAAAGAAACACTAATTTGAAGGAGGCGTACTGAATGGCTAAAAATGATAAAGACCATCATCACCATCACGACGAACGAGTGGAACATAATAAGATGGATCATTCCGAACATGTTGGGCATGCCTATCATGAAGAGCAAGTGGAAGAGGGCATTCATGACCGCAGCAATCCATCCCAGCACCACGATCATCATGGCCATTCCGATCATAGCGGGCATGACCACCATCATCATGGCAATTTTAAAGAGATTTTCCTGAAATCGCTGCCAATTGGCATCATCATTCTGTTATTGTCGCCGATGATGGACATTCGGCTTCCATTTCAGTTCACTTTTCCGTACTCAGATATAGTAGTCGCCATATTGGCAACCATCTTATTGGTTTATGGCGGAAAACCTTTCTTCCAAGGGGCAATAGCCGAATTTAAAGAAAAAGCGCCGGGCATGATGGCCCTTATTTCCTTAGGGATATCGGTTTCCTATCTGTACAGTATTTACGCAGTGGCGGCACGTTATGTCACGAGTGAACACATCATGGATTTCTTCTTTGAATTCGCTTCCTTGCTGTTGATCATGCTGCTTGGCCACTGGATTGAAATGAAAGCGGTCGGAGAAGCAGGAGACGCGCAAAAATCGCTCGCTGAATTGGTGCCGAAAGATGCACATGTCGTATTGGAAGACGATTCGATTGAGACGCGTCCAGTAAGCACGCTGAAAGTCGGAGATCTTGTACGGGTTCAGGCGGGCGAAAACGTCCCTGCCGATGGGATCATCAAACGAGGAGTGTCCCGGATTAATGAAGCGCTCTTGACGGGGGAATCCAAGCCCATTGAAAAAGGAGTTGGAGACAAAGTAATCGGCGGTTCCACGAACGGTGCAGGCATCTTGTATCTTGAAGTACAAGAAACCGGCGACCAATCGTTCATTTCCCAAGTGCAAACCCTGATTAGCCAGGCGCAAGATCAGCCTTCAAGAGCTGAAAATCTGGCTCAAAAAGTGGCCGGTTGGCTGTTTTATATCGCCATTGCGGTGGCTTTCATCGCTTTTGTCGTTTGGCTGTACATTGCTGACATTCAAACCGCTATTCTTTTTACGGTTACGACATTAGTCATTGCATGTCCACACGCTCTCGGCCTTGCCATTCCGCTGGTTATTGCACGAAGCACCAGTTTAGGTGCAAGCCGCGGGCTGTTGGTGAAAGACCGCGAAGCATTGGAGTTAGCAACTAAGGCTGATGTAATGATACTGGATAAAACGGGTACGTTGACTACTGGCGAATTTAAAGTTTTGAACATGGAAACACTGGATGGTCAACATACCGAAGCCGAAATCGCGGCGTTAATGGCAGGGATTGAAGGCGGATCCAGCCATCCAATCGCCCAGTCAATAGTCCAATATGCTGAGAAACAAGGGATTCAGCCTGTCCACTTTGATTCGATTGATGTTGTGTCGGGTGCGGGTATAGAAGGAAACGCCAATGGCCGCAAATACGAATTGATCAGCCAAAAGGCATTTGGAAGAGATGTAGCGGTGGATGTTCCCAAAGGGGCAACATTAAGTATACTGGTTGAGGACGGGAATCCGATCGGTACGGTCGCATTAGGCGATGAATTGAAAGAAACGAGCAGAATGCTGATACAGGCATTGAAGCATTACAATATAAAACCGATCATGGCTACAGGCGACAATGAAACGGCTGCCCAAGGAGTAGCAGAGGAACTGGGCATTGAATACAGAGCCAATCAATCACCGCAAGATAAATATGATTTAGTGGAATCACTGAAAAATAATGGACAAACGGTTATCATGGTCGGCGATGGCGTCAACGATGCACCATCCCTTGCAATAGCAGACGTTGGGATAGCAGTCGGTGCCGGAACTCAAGTCGCCATCGATTCCGCTGATGTGATTTTGACTCAGTCGGATCCAGGCGATATTGAATCCTTTATCGAATTGGCCAATAAAACAACCAGTAAAATGAAACAGAACCTCGTGTGGGGAGCCGGTTATAACTTTATTGCCATTCCCATAGCGGCGGGTGTTCTAGCCTCCATTGGGATTACGTTGGTTCCTGCCGCAGGAGCAGTTCTGATGTCCGTGTCCACGGTTATCGTGGCTATCAATGCGATGACATTGAAACTAAGAAATAGAGCTGTTTAACACCGTGTTTAATTGTCGTACACGAAAAGTGCTGCCTCCCAAAAGTTGAATTTTCTTTAACCTTGGGGGCACAGTTTTGTATTAGGTTAAAGTCAAACGGAGGTTTGAAGACTTTGGATAATTAAATATATTTTTATAGTTAACATATGAGAAAATATCGGAAGTAGCAATTGTTTTTAGCAGCAAAATACAAAGGGAAAAGCCTAGCTGATCAGCCAGGCTTTTCCCTTTCGTCTGTTTAAGAGTGCCCTTATAAAGAGTTTTATTTTAAATGTACTATAAAAACTTATATGAACTTAAATAGTAGACAAGAAATCTATTTTATAAATATCTTTCAATAAAACTTGATAACTGGTGTTGGAGTTATTCAATCCTGACAATAACAGGCTCATGTTCAGATACGACCGTAATTATTTCATTCAAAGTAATGTACATATGGACTTCGACCTTATCCAGTGCTTTTTCGAATACATGATTGCCTTCATATTGGGCCAATAATTTGGAATTTTTGACTTTAAAAAATTTTGGGATATGTTTATTGTAATCTTCAGGTGCTTCTATACCAATATTGGTTAAATCTATCCTGGCATCCTCAGTATCGAATATAAAGCTCCATACTGTAAAGTCTGCAGAAGAAAGTTTATTATATGTTAATTTAATTTTATTTTGCTTGAAATCGCTTATTACTAATTCAAATTCATTCCTGCTTTTGAATACACTTTCTAATATAAGGGAAGAAGGATAAGGTGCTGATAAAATTTCTATTCCTTTAGGCTGCCAGAATTGTAAAACTTCACTCATATGATTCTCCTTTATAGGTATCTGACCTTATCGGTTCGTATCCTATCACTAGAAGGGAAGGAAAGTGTAGGAACACCTTCGTAACTTGTGGAAGGATAATATGCTAAAGTCCCGCCATTATAATGTTTTAATAATCTTCCTTCAGCTCCTTCTTGAGCATCCCCCGGCATCCTTTGAAAATCGTAAAGTGCTTGATTAGTTCCGCCACGTTTTTCATAATTATTTACACTACTTGTCTGATTTGTTTTAACTGCCCCTTGCAAAATACCTTCCCAAACAGTTCTTACTCCTCCGCATTGGATTGTGATTTCTCCATCATCAAGGCTATAGCTGCTATATTCCTCGATGCTATATATACCACAATTATTAAATGAAGCTTCAGTATTAGCTTGTGGCATAAAAAAGCTTGATATCAGTAATAGAAAAGCCAGCATACTTACCCGTATTAACGAGAGCGTAAAATATGTTGTGTAAATGAATAAATAGAAAAAGGAAGACCTTTTCTTGTA